>CAZGVX010000027.1:14715-30717 GCA_964529225.1 uncultured Sphingobium sp. | reverse complement strand
AGGACGGCAAGCTTCCGTTCCCGGCGATTAACGTCAACGACAGCGTGACCAAGTCGAAGTTCGACAATCTTTACGGCTGCAAGGAAAGTCTGGTCGACGCGATCCGCCGGGCGACCGACGTCATGCTGGCTGGCAAGGTCGCCTGCGTCGCCGGCTTCGGCGATGTCGGCAAGGGATCGGCAGCGTCGCTGCGCAACGGTGGCGCGCGCGTCCTGGTGACCGAGATCGACCCGATCTGCGCTCTGCAGGCGGCGATGGAAGGCTATGAGGTCGTGACGATGGAGGAGGCGGTGACCCGCGCCGACATCTTCTGCACCGCCACCGGCAACGAGGACGTCATCACCGCCGAGCACATGAAGGCGATGAAGAACATGGCCATCGTCTGCAACATCGGCCATTTCGACAGCGAGATCCAGATCGCCGCGCTCAGCAATTACAAGTGGACGGAGGTCAAGCCCGGCACCGATCTCGTCGAGTTCCCCGATGGCAAGCAGATCATCGTCCTGGCCAAGGGGCGCCTCGTGAACCTTGGCTGCGCGACCGGACATCCCAGCTTCGTCATGTCGTCGAGCTTCACAAATCAGACGCTGGCGCAAATCGAGCTGTTCACCAAGTCGGCCGACTATGAGAACAGGGTCTATGTGCTGCCCAAGCATCTGGACGAAAAGGTCGCGGCGCTTCACCTCGAGAAGCTGGGGGTCAAGCTCAGCACACTCAGCCCGCGCCAGGCCGCCTATATCGGCGTTCCGCCGCAGGGACCGTTCAAGCCCGATCATTATCGCTACTGAGGCAGTCCTGGCCGCCCGCTCCCGGGTTGCGGGGCGGAGCACTCCAGCCTAGAGCGGGGCGATGACGATGTTGTCGCCCATCGCTGTGGCGTTAGCCGGGGCCTTGGCTGCGGTGTGGCTGGTCGCTGCGGTGTGGGCGGTGCGCACCGGCCTCGCAATGCAGCGCGGCGCAAGGGCCGAGCGCGATCGTAACGAGGCGATGGCGGCGCTCATCGCGGCGTCTCCCGCCGTCGCTGTGATTGTGCGACCCGATGGTCGGCTTGAGGCGCCCGATCGCGTGGCGCCTTGGCTCGGACTTGATAGTCCGCCCGCCTTTCTGTCTGATCTCACCGGCGAGGATGGCGGCCTTCAGCCCGCCGACGCTGCGGCGTTGGCCGAGGAGGTAGCAGCCGCGCAGCGCAGCGCCCGCAGCTTCGCGCTGCCGGTGCGCGCCCGCGGATCCTCGCGCTCGCTTCTGGTGCGGGGCAGCCCGGAAGCCAAGGGCCGGGTTACGCTATGGATTTTCGACGCGACCGAAAGCCAGTCGGAAATCGAAAGCCTGCGCAAGCAAATCAGCGAGTATCGCGAAGCACTTGATGCCCTGTCCGGGATGATCGAGGCAGCGCCACTGCCGATATGGTTCCGGGACCGGGCGGGGCGGCTTCAGATGGTCAACAGCCACTATGTCGCCGCCGTCGGTGGTCAGGACGCAGCTGCCGTGATCGCAGGCGGTTTCGAGCTGGTCGAAGCGGCCGATGGACAATCGGCAGGCGAGGTGGCGGCGCGCGCCGCGCACGACGGTCAGGCCCTGCGCCGCATTCTGCCGGTCACAATCGGCACCAGCCGACGGATGATGTCCGTGTCCGACGTCCCGCTTGGGGAGCTGGGGGTCGCGGGCTATGCCATCGACCTGCAGGAGGAGGAAAGCCTCCGCACGGCCCTGCGCAAACAGGCGCAGGCCCAGCGCGACATGCTGGATCGTCTGTCGGCGGGGGTGGCGCAATTTGGTCCCGATCGACGCCTGAGCTTCTGCAACCAGCCCTTCATCAGCATATTTGCCCTCACGCCGGACATGGTGGCGCCCGAAACCGAGTTCGATCGCCTGCTCGACGCGATGCGCAATCAGGGCACCCTGCCCGAGGCGCGGGACTTTCCGGCGTGGCGGCGGGAGCGCGCCGCGTGGTTTCTCTCCGAAGCGCCGCAGGAGGAGAACTGGCTTCTGCGCGACGGCGTGCATGTTCGCGTTGTCGCGCAGCCCTTGCCTGACGGCGGCCTGCTGCTGATTTTCGAGGATCGCACCGAACAGGTGCGCCTGTCGTCCGCCCACGATACATTGCTGCGAGTCCGCGCCGCGACATTCGATAATCTTTTTGAATCCATCGCGGTTTTCTCGGCGGATGGACGACTTCACCTCTGGAACAGCCGGTTCCGCGCGCTCTGGCGCGTGGATGAGGAAACGCTTGCCGCGCATCCGCGCGTCGACGAGTTGGTGGGGCAGATTGCGGACCGCCTCGATAAGCCGCAGCAGGCTTCGCTGGTGCGACAGCTCATCCGCGCTGCCACTGTCGAGCGGCGCCAGCGTGGTGGTCGCATCGCCTTTGCTGATGGGCGCCATTTCGAGTTCGCGGCCATTCCCCTGCCCGATGGCAACGCCCTGTTCGTGATGCTGGACGTGACCGACAGCCGCCGAATGGAACGTGCCCTGCGCGACCGGAACCAGGCGCTTGAGGAGGCGGACCGGGTCAAAACAGCCTTTGTCGCCAACATGTCCTACGAGTTGCGCACGCCGCTGACGTCGATCGCGGGTTTCGCTGAGATGATGATGGCGGGCTATGCCGGAACGCTCACCGATCGGACGCGCGAATATGTGGGCGCGATCATGACGAGCACCGAGCGGCTCACCAAGCTGATCGACAATGTGCTCGACCTGACGCAGGGCGCGGCCGGGATGCTGCCGGTCGACAAGCAGGACATCGCAGCGTCGGAGATTGCCGACGCGGCGCTGCGACGCCACGCCGATTCGGCGCGCGCAACCGGCATAACGCTGGTGCGCGACGTGCTGCCGAGTGCCGGACGCATGCAGGGCGACGCCCGCCGCCTCGGTCAGGCGCTCGATCATCTGCTCGACAACGCCATCCGGTACACAGGGAAGGGCGGGCGCGTCCTGCTGCATGCCGATGGTACGCAGGAGCGGGTGCGCTTCATCGTGTCTGACGACGGCCCGGGCATGGACGCCGAGACGCAGGCGCGGCTGTTCGACGTTTTCGCGCGCTTCTCGCACGCGGCGAGCGGCGAGGCGGACGGGCTCGGCCTCCTCATCGTGCGGCGCATGACCGAAGCGCATGGCGGGACCGTGTCAATCCTGTCGGAGCCGGGGCAGGGGACGGTCATCACCATGGACATGCCGCGCGCATGATTCTCGCTACAGCGGCTGAGACGGAGGCGTTCGGCGCATTGCTTGCGCCGATGTTGCGCGCAGGCGACGTGCTGGCGCTCAAAGGCGATCTGGGTGCGGGCAAGACGACGCTGGCGCGAGGGCTGCTGCGGGCTCTGGGTCATGCCGGCGAGGTGCCAAGTCCCAGCTTTGCGATTGTCCAGCCCTATGAGACGCCTTCGGTGCGGCTTCCGGTCGCCCATGTCGACCTTTTTCGGCTGGAGGAGGATGCGGAACTGGCGGAGCTAGGCCTTGACGACTGGCTGACGGACGGTGCGCTCATTGTCGAATGGCCGGAGCGGCTCGGCACGGCCCTGCTCGGGCGCGCGCTCAGGCTCACCCTCACGACGGGAGCGGCGGAGGGGCGCGTCTTGACAGTGGAGGTTCCGCCCGCTTGGACAGATAGATGGCCACCCACATGATTCCGCCCGAGGCAGCGCCCGACTTTCTCTCTCGCTGCGGCTGGGCCGGGGCGGACATATTGCCGCTTGCCGGCGATGCGTCGTTCCGGCGCTATTTCCGCGTGGTTGATGGCGGACGGCAGGCGGTCCTGATGGACGCGCCACCGCCCAACGAGGACCCGCGCCCGTTCATCGCGGTCGACACATGGCTGGCCGAAAAGGGCTTTGCCGCGCCCGCGATTCTCGGCGCCGCGCCCGAGGAGGGGCTGGTGCTGCTCGAGGATTTCGGCGACTTGCGGGTTCGGGAATATCTCGACGCCCATCCGCGCGACGAGATGGCGATCTACACGCGCGCGGTTGGCCTGCTGGCGGAACTGCACCGCCAGCCAGCGATGGACCTGCCGCCCTATGATCGGGCAGCGTATCAGCGGGAGGCGGCGCTGCTGACCGACTGGTACTGCCCGGCCGTCGGCCTCGATGTCGACATTGGGGGCTATGCGGCGGCATGGAACGTGGTCCTGCCCATCGTCGAGCGCGACCTGACGCGCCCCGTCACCGTGCTGCGCGACTATCATGCCGAAAACATCATGATCCTGCCTGACGAGGCCCGCTCCTTCGGCCTTGGACTGCTGGATTTCCAGGATGCGCTGGCGGGCCACCCGGCCTATGATCTCGTCTCGCTGCTTCAGGACGCGCGGCGCGACGTGACACCTGCCGTCGAGGCGGCGATGCTGCGCCTCTATCAGGAAATCGCGGGCGCGAGCGAGGATTTCGCCGCCGCCTATGCGGTGCTTGGTGCCCAGCGCAACGCCAAGATCATCGGCATCTTCACTCGCCTCTGGAAGCGGGATGGCAAGCCACGCTACCTCGATTTTCTGCCGCGCATGTGGGGCCTGCTCGAACGCGACCTCGCGCATCCGGCGCTCGCCCCTGTAGCGGACTGGTTTGCCGCCAATATCCCCCTTTCGATGCGCAACGGCGCGCTGATCGCCGCCGCCAACTGATGGCGGTGCGGCTCGACACGGCCATGCTGATGGCGGCTGGCCTCGGCAAGCGGATGCGGCCTTTGACCGCGACCCGGCCCAAGCCGCTGGTGCGGGTCGCGGGCCAGCCGTTGATGGACCATGCGCTCGACAGGATCGAGGCCGCAGGCATTCGGCGCACGGTCGTCAACGTGCATTATCTCGCCGACACGGTTGAGGCGCATCTGAAGGCGCGCGCGAAGCGGACGGGTGCTGACTATGTCGTGTCGGACGAGCGCGACCTGCTGCTGGAGACCGGCGGCGGCCTCATCAAGGCGGCGCCGCTGTTGGGCAATGCGCCGTTTCTGTGCGCCAACAGTGACAATATCTGGATCGACGGGCCGCGCGACAGCATCCGGCTGCTCGCCGAACGCTGGGACGACGCGCGCATGGATGCCCTTCTCCTGCTCGTGCCGCTCGCGCGGGCGGAGTGCCATGGCGGCATGGGCGACTTCCATATGGATGGCGCCGGACGCCTGTCCCGCCGCAAGCGGCCCCGGCTGGCGCCCTTCGTGTTCACGGGCGTTCAGATCCTCAGCCCCCGCCTGCTGGTCGATCCGCCATCCCCCGTTTTCTCGACCAACCTGTTCTGGAACCGGGCGATCGCGTCGGGGCGCGCCTACGGGCTGTCACATCAGGGCCTGTGGTTCGATGTCGGCACGCCGGATGCGGTGCCGCACGTGGAAGCCATGATCGCCAGTGCCTGAACCGCGCCGGCCCGCGCTGTTCTCCATTGCGGCGCACCGCGCTTTCGCCGATTCGCTGGTGGCGGGAATCCGCGCAACCCATGGTCGGGGCGGCGCGCCCGACGCGCTGGCGCGCGGTCTCCTCCTTCTGCCCAACAATCGCGCGGTGCGCGCCGTCCGCGATGCGTTTGTGCGCGCGTCGGGCGGTGGTCTCCTGCTGCCGCGCCTCGTCCCGATCGGTGATATCGACCTCGGCGAACGGATCGGTGGCGCGCTCGACGGCATGGCGCTGGGTCACGGCATACCGCCCGCGATCCAGCCGATGCAACGGCACATGATCCTGGCCCGGCTCATCCAGACGGCGCGCGCCAGGGCGGGCGAACCCATTGACGCCGGGGAGGCATTGCGCCTCGCCATTGCCCTGGGCGGTGCGCTCGATCAGCTTCAGGTCGAGCGGCGGACGGCCCGCGACGTGGCCGCGCTGGAGGTCGCCCAGGCGCTCTCGAGCCACTGGCAGGCCGCGCTTTCGACCTTGTCCCTCCTCCTGGAGCAGTGGCCGGCCGAACTCGCACGTCTCGGCGTCATTGATGCCGCCGACCGGCGCAACCGTCTGTTCGACGCGATCGCCGCGCACTGGCGGGCGGCACCGCCGCAGGGCTTTGTGATTGCGGCGGGGATCATGATGACCGCCCCTGCGGTGGCGTCGCTGCTGCGCGTTGTGGGGGAGCTGCCACGGGGGCAGGTCGTGTTCCCTGATCTGGATCAGAACCTGTCGGTCGACCAGTGGGACGCCATAGCGCCGCTCGACCCCGGCCCGGACGCATCGCCGCGCGAGCGGGCAGCGGAGAGCCATCCGCAATATGCCCTTAAGCTGCTGCTCGACCGGATGGGCGTGCACCGCGCCGAGGTGGCGGAATGGCGCTGGGGCAGCGAGCATGACGGCAGGGCGGCGCGCGGCCGGGCGATCACGCTGGCCATGTTGCCGGCGCGGCTGACAGGCGTGTGGCAGGGGTTGAAGCCGGGGGAGCGAGTCCTGACCGGCGTGCGCGCGCTGGAGGCGGAAACCCCGGCCGAGGAAGCGCAGGCGATCGCCATCGCCATGCGGGAGGCGCTGGAGACACCGGGGCGCACGGCGGCGCTCATGACGCCCGACCGGGCGCTTGCCACCAGGGTCGCGGCGCATCTCGGTCGCTGGGGCGTGCGCGTTGACGACAGCGCCGGGCGTCCGCTCGCTCAACTGGCGCCCGGCAGCCTGCTGGCGGCAATTGCCGAAGCCGCGACGAGCCGCTTTGCACCGGTTCCGCTGCTTGCGCTTCTGAAGCATCCGCTGGTGCGCGCTGGTGACGCGCGGCTAGGCTGGCTGGACGCCGTGCGGTCGCTCGATCTTCTGCTGAGGGGACCACGTCCGCGCGCGGGCCTTGCCGGGATCGGGGCGCGTCTGGCCGAACCACCGAAGCGGCAGGCGGCGCTGGCCAGCTCGCTGCTGGACTGGTGGGCGGGGGTGCGGCCCATTCTGGAGCCACTCGAGGCAGGCTTCGCTCGGGAGGCGCCGATCGCCGAACTTGCGGCGCTGGTGCGTGATGCGGCATCGGCGCTCACCGACGAGGTCGTGTGGGCGGGGCATCAGGGCCATGCCGCCGCCGCCCTGATGGAGGCACTTGAAGAGGCCGCGCCGCATGGCCCGCCTACCACAGACGGGGCGGGCTTCACCGCGCTGTTCGCCCAACTGCTCGCGGCGGAGTCGGTGCGGCCACCGCAGGGCGGGCATCCCCGCCTCCAGATCCTCGGCCTCATTGAAGCACGCCTCCAGCAGGCTGATCTGATGATCCTCGGCGGGCTCAGCGAAGGTGTGTGGCCGGGTCTGCCCTCACCCGATCCGTGGCTGGCGCCGCGCGTGCGCCTCGCCCTTGGTCTGCCCGGACTTGACCGACGGATCGGCCTTGCCGCGCATGATTTCGCCAATGGACTTGGCGCGCCGGAGGTGCTCATCACGCGAGCAAAGCGCGACGCGAGCGCCCCCACCATCGCCTCGCGCTTCTGGCTCCGGCTGAAGGCGCTGGCCGGGCCAAAGTGGGTGGAGGACGCGCGGCTGCTGGGGCTGGCGCGCGCGATCGACAAGGCTGGTGGCGACATTGCGCCGGCACCGCGTCCGGCGCCCGCGCCGCCGCTCGCGGCCCGGCCCAGGGCTGTGTCCGTCACCGATGTCGACCGGCTCAATGCCGATCCCTATGCCTTTTATGCGCGCAAGATACTCGGACTCACACCGCTCGATCCGGTGGACGCCGATCCCAGCGCGGCCTGGCGGGGCACGGCGGTGCATGACGTTCTGGAACGCTGGCTGAAGGAGGATGGGGCCGATCCCGCTGCCCTGCTGCCGCGCGCGCGAAGGATGCTGGCCGATGCGGACGCCCATCCTGTGATGCGTGCCCTCTGGCAGCCCCGACTCCTCGGGGCGCTGGAGTGGATCGCGGCGGCAGTGGCCGGACAGCGCGCGGCCGGGCGCTCGGTATTGCTGGGGGAGGAGCGTGGCGTTGCGGAGATCGCGGGCATCCGCCTCAGCGGGGTTGCCGACCGAATCGACCGCACGGGCGACGGCGCGCTGGTAATCGTCGATTACAAGACCGGCACGCCGCCCAGCATCCGCGAGGTGAGGGCGGGCTATGCGCTTCAGCTCGGCCTGGTGGGACTGATCGCGCGCGAAGGCGGCTTTGCCGACATTCGTGCAGGCGTGCCGGTTGGGGGCTTCGAATATTGGGGGCTGGGACGGAACACACAGGGCGGATTCGGGAAAATCGCCAGTCCGACGGAGCCGCTGGGCAAAGGCCAGCGCATCGTCACGAGCGCGTTCGTCGACCTTTCGGAAAGCCATTTTCGCGCGGCAGCGGCGCGCTATCTCACGGGCACCGATCGATTCGAGGCGCGGCGCCACCCGGATGCTCCGGTATTTTCCGATTACGACCAGCTCATGCGGCTCGATGAATGGTTCGGCCGGGGGACGGTGAGTGATGGCTGAGGAGGGGCTGAAACCTCTGCGCCCCGAACAGGCCGCCGCAACCGCGCCGGGCGCCCATGTGTGGCTGAGCGCGTCGGCGGGCACCGGCAAAACCTTCGTGCTGGCGGGCCGCGTGTTCCGGCTGCTGCTCCAGGGTGTGCCACCGGAGCGGATCCTGTGCCTCACCTTCACCAAGGCGGGCGCTGCGGAAATGGCGAACCGGGTGCATGAGCGGCTGGCGCGCTGGGTCCGGATGGATGACACCGAGCTGTTCGGCGATCTGGAGGCGCTGGGCGAACCCTCCGGCCCGGAGGCGCGGGCGGCCGCGCGCCTCTTGTTTGCGCGCGTGCTGGAAGCGACCGGGGGCGGGCTCAAGATTCTGACGATCCACAGCTTCTGCCAGTCGCTGCTCGGCGCGTTTCCGCTCGAGGCGGGCCTTGTGCCCGGTTTTCGCCAGCTTGACGAGCGGAGCCAGGCGGAGCTGGCCCGCGAGACATTGGCGCGGCTGGTCGAGGAGCGCGCGGTAGCCGATCCGTTGCTCATCCCCGGACTGGAAGCCCTCTCGCTACGGCTGGGGGAGGCAGGCGCGGAGGCCTATGTGCTGCGCTGCGCAAGCCGCCTTGGCGCGCTACGAAGCCTTGACGTGGCGATCGAACCTGCGCTGCGCGCGCGCCTTGGCCTGCCCGAAGGTGAGCCGGACGTGATTGCTGCCGGACTTTGCGCCGACGATGTGTTCGATGTGCAGGCGCTAAGGGCGCTTGCCGCGCTCAACAACCAATGGGGGACCAAGACCGGCCTTGCCGCCTGCGACACCATTGCCGCCTGGCTCGCCCGCACAGCATCGGCGCGGGCAGAGACGATCGGGGATGTCGCCGCGATCGTGCTGACCGGCGCCGGCGAAATCAGGGCCGCGCAGGCAAAGCTTTCGGCGGACCTCGCGGCGCGAATCGCATCTGCCTGTCAATCCGTCACGGATATGCGCCACCGGCTCGCCTATGCCCGCAGCGCCGCGCTCGGCCTCCATGCCGCGCGCGCATTTGCCGAGGCCTATGCCGCCGCCAAGCGCGTGCGCGGCCTCGTCGATTTTGATGACCTGATCGGCTGGACGGTCGCGCTGCTGCGCTTGGGCGGCATGGCGGAATGGATCCGCTACAAGCTCGATCAGGGGATTGACCACATCCTTGTCGATGAGGCGCAGGACACCAACAATGCCCAGTGGCTGATCGTCGATGCGCTGGTCGAGGAATATTTTCAGATCGACCCTGATGCACCCGAGCGGCCCCGCACGCTCTTTGTGGTGGGCGACGACAAGCAGGCGATTTTCGGCTTTCAGGGCACCAGCCCCGATGCCTTTCGCGAGGCAAAGCGGCGGTTCGAAGGGCTGGCGACCGATGCGGGGCAACCCTTTCAGGCACTGCCCCTGTCGGAGAGCTTTCGTTCCGTTCCCGCAGTGCTTGAGCTGGTCGATGCCGTGCTGGGCGAGCTCGGGCCGGAAGCCCTGGGGTTGGCCGGGCCGGCACCGGCGCATCGCAGCGCGCGGCCCTATCCTGGCCGGGTGGAGCTGTGGCGGCCCACCAGCCTCTCGGGCGCGGACGGCGACGATGCTGTCGAAGCGGATCTGGCGGGGGAGGAGGACTGGGCCGGCGATCATGTCCGCGCGCATGCCGCCGCGATCGCCGGACAAATCAGGGGATGGCTGGACATGCCCCTGATGCTGGAGGCCAAGGGGCGGGCGATCACCCCCGGCGATATCATGATTCTGGTGCGCAGCCGTTCGGACCTCGCGAGGCTCATCGTGGCGCGTCTCCATGAGGAGGGGGTGCCTGTCGCGGGGATCGACCGGCTTCGGTTGCAGGCGCCACTGGCGGTGCGCGACCTCCTCGCCGCGCTGCGCTTCGCGGTCCAGCCGCGCGATGACCTGAACCTTGCCAATCTGCTCGTCTCGCCGCTGATCGGCTGGGACCAGGACCGGCTGATGCGCGCCGCCATCCGACCATCGGGTATCGACCTTTGGGCGCATCTGCGCGCAACACAGGATGAGACGGTGCTGGCGCCGCTGCGCGCGCTCCTCGCTGCCGCCGACTTCACAACGGTGCACGGGATGCTGGAACAGATCCTGTCAGGCCCGATGCAGGGACGCCGCGCACTGCTCGGGCGGCTGGGGGCCGAAGCGGCGGACGCCATCGAGGAACTGCTCAACGCCGCGCTTGCCTTCGAGAGCGAATCCAATCCCTCCCTCCAGCATTTCATCGCCTGGTTCGATCGCGGCGAGCGCGAGATCAAGCGGGACCTTGGCGATGCGGGCGATGCGGTGCGGGTGCTCACGGTGCATGGCGCAAAGGGCCTGCAGGCACCGGTCGTGATCCTGGCCGATGCGACATTCAACCCCGCACGCCAGATGCGCGACGCCTCGGTGGACTGGGGCGCCGACGAGGGCGCGCTGCTGCCGGTGCTGATGCCACGCAAAGCCGAGCGGTTCGACGCGCTCGGCGAAGCTGTGACGAAGGCGGAGCGCCTGGCCATGCAGGAGCATTGGCGCCTTCTCTATGTCGCGATGACCCGTGCCGAGGAGATTCTTGCCATCGGTGGCGCGCTCGGCCCGCGCGACCGGGGACAGACGCACGAGACGAGCTGGCACGCCACCATCGAGCGGGCCATGGCCGGGCTGGCGTGCGCGTGGGCCGATGCGGCGCATTGGGGCGCGGCGCGGCACTGGCGGGGCAAGACAGCGCATGCGGCCGCGTCGCCCTCGCCGGGCACGTCCGAAGCGGAGCAGGCCGTGCTCGCCGTGCCGTCCTGGCTCCACGAACCGGCCCCGCCCGAGGCGCGGCCCCCGCGTCCGCTGTCCCCCTCAGCGCCCGTCGAGGACGAGGCGCCCCGCACACCGCCGTCGCCAGCGCAGCGATCTGCGGCAAGGCGGGGCACGATGCTCCATGCGTTGCTCGAGCGGTTGCCGGGCGTTGCGCCGGACCGGCGGCGTGAGGCCGCGCTGGCCTGGCTTGCGATGCAGCCGGATGCAGGCGATGCGACGGCGCAGACGCAGCTCGCAGACGAAGCGTTAACGGTTCTCGCCGATCCTGGCTTTGCCGCGCTGTTCGGCCCCGACGCGCTCGCCGAAGCGCCAATCGTCGCAACGGTGGCGGGGCGAGTGATCGCTGGCACGGTCGATCGGTTGCTGGTCGAGAACGACCGTGTCCTTGTGGTCGACTTCAAGACCGGCCTCAGCGTCCCAGCCGACGCGCAGGCCGTGCCGCCCAGTCACCTCCGCCAGATGACGGCCTATGTCGCCGCGCTCGAAGTGATTTTTCCGGGCCGGCGCATCGAGGCTGCACTCCTCTATACCGCAGGACCGCGCCTGATTTCGCTGCGCAGCGACCTCATCGAAACAGTGAAGCCTGACTTCACCGGCGAATAGCACATTTTGGCCCCGGTCGTATTGAGCGCGGCGAAACGACTGCCTACCTTGCATCCAGCAATTGAACGAAGGAGCCGCCCGCCATGCCAACCAAGAAAATCAGCGATCAGAGCTTTCATGACGATGTGATCGCGGCCGACAAGCCGGTTCTCGTCGACTTCTGGGCGGAATGGTGCGGCCCATGCAAGATGATCGGCCCCGCCCTGGAAGAGATCAGCGACGAGATCGGCGACAAGGTGACGATCGCCAAGCTCAATATCGATGAGCATCCCGACGCGCCCGCCCGCTACGGCGTGCGTGGAATCCCGACCATGATCCTGTTCAAGGACGGTCAGCCGGCCGCGACCAAGGTCGGCGCCGCGCCCAAGAGCCAGCTCAAGGGATGGATCGAAGGCGCCCTCTAACGCTCGGAGGCTGGCGGCGCGCGCGCCGCCAGTCCGATTTCACAGCGAGGCGGCCAGAAAATCCTTCATGGCCGCCCAGCTGCGGTCATTAGCCTGAGGCTGGAAGCCGAACGTGCGCGCGTCGTCGATCGGCATGTTGTCGGCGGTAAACGCATGGCCGGTGTGACCATAGGCGTGAATCTGCCAGTCGACACCAGCTTCGGTGAGCTCCCGGGCGAGCGCAACCGTGGCTTCCGGCGGGCATAGCGGATCGTTCCAGCCATGACAGACCAGCAGTCTGGCGGTGATCGGCGCCTTGGGGAAAGGCGGCGCGTCATAGACGCCGTGAAACAGGACACCAGCCCTGATCTCCCCGCCCGCACGGGCAAGATCGAGCACGCACTTGCCGCCAAAACAGAAGCCGATCGCGCCAAGGCGGGCCGGATCGACGGCGGGCAGGCCCTTCAGCGTTTCCACGAATGTCAGCAGCCGGTCGCGCATCATCGCGCGGTCGTCGTTCAGTTCCGCCATGAGCGCGCCGCTTGACTCCATGTCCGTGCCGCGCTTTCCCTGACCGTAATAGTCGACCGCCAGAACCGTGTAGCCGAGCGATGCGAGCGCCTCGGACTTGTTCACGTCCCAGTCCTTGAGGCCGAAAAAGTTGGGGAAGAGGAGAAGGCCAGGCTTCGCCGGTCCTTCCCTGTCGCCGACCCACGTGGACTCAAATGTGGCACCGGTTGCCTCGTGAATGAAGGTCTCGCGACTGATCGGCATGGTTGAACTCCTCGGGGGCTAACGCATGGGGCTGGCGGCTTCTTGTCACAAAGCGGGATGATCTGACAAGTTGCACGACCGGGAAATGGCGCTATCAGACCGCCCGAACCCTGATCGCAATTCTCCAAGGGAGCACCGCGCCGCCATGTCCAATCTGGTTCTCCTCCGTCACGGCCAGTCGGCCTGGAACCTCGAAAACCGGTTTACCGGATGGTGGGATGTCGACGTGACCGAAAAGGGTGCGGCCGAAGCGCGGGCGGCGGGCGAGCTGATGGCGGCAAAAGGCCTCGATTTCGATTGCTGCTTCACCAGCGTCCAGACACGCGCCATCAAGACGCTCAACCTCGCGCTTGAGGCGATGGGGCGGCTGTGGTTGCCGGTGGAGAAGGACTGGCGGCTCAACGAGCGCCATTATGGCGGCCTTACCGGGCTCGACAAGGCGGAAACCGCGGCCAAGCACGGTGAGGAGCAGGTCAAGATCTGGCGGCGCAGCTTTGATACGCCGCCCCCGCCAATGGACGCTGGCGGGCCGTTCGACCTATCGGGCGACCGACGCTACGCAGGGATCGACGTGCCCTCGACCGAAAGCCTCAAGGACACGATCGCGCGTGTGCTGCCCTATTGGGAAGCCCGGATCGCGCCGGAGCTTAAGAGCGGCAGGCGGGTCATCATTTCAGCACATGGCAACAGCCTGCGCGCGCTCGTCAAGCATCTGTCCGGCATCTCGGACGCGGACATCGTGAGTTTCGAGATCCCGACCGGCCAGCCGATCGTTTACGAGCTGGCCGAGGATCTCAGTCCGCGCGATCGCTACTATCTGTCGGATCGCTGACGACGACAATCGCCTCCGGCAGCGCCCGGCGGGCGCGCTTGATCTCGTACATCGCCTCATCGGCGCGGTCCATCAGCGTGATGTCGCTGTCGGCCGGGCGAACGGCGGTAAAGCCGAACGACGCGCTCACGGGCAGCTGGGTGTCGCCGAAGTGGCAGGACGTTTCCCGGAGGCGCCGATCCAGCGCGGCCATCTTCTTCTCGGCCTGCGCTTCGGTCATTTCGTCGAGGATGAGGGCGAATTCATCGCCGCCGATACGCGCGGCCACGTCGGTGGCGCGGATCGAGCCCACCAGCATCTGCGCCACGTGCATCAGCACATAGTCGCCCGCCGAATGGCCGTAAACATCGTTGATGCCCTTCATGTTATCGACGTCGACGAACATGACGATCGCCCGCGCTTCATAGCGTGCGCAGCGACCGATCCGGTCGTTCACGCAGGTGATGAAGTAGCGACGGTTGAACAGGGGGGTCAGCGTGTCGCGCACGACGACTCGCTCAAGTTCCGCATTGGCGATCCTGAGGAGCGCGATTTCGCGCTTCAGCGTTGCCAGCTCGCGTTCAAGTTCGGTCATGTCTGTACCGGTCACCGCAGGGAGACCGGCTTCGGCTTTAGCCATTGCCACTCAATCCTCCAGACGCGACCGTTTGTTTTTCAGGCGTCACTGGGCTCCTCCTTGCATCCCACCTTCTAATATTTCGCTAAAGGGAGGCAATCCGGCGTCGGCAATAAAGCCGAACGGCAATGGTTGTGCGGGGCGCGGGCCGGAGCTATTGCCGCTGGCTTGGATTGATTTCCGGCCTCTCATGGCCGGACGAGGGAGGCAAGCGAGCGATGACGGCGAGCGGCACCGAAACGACAGGCTATCCTCTCGTCGGCGTCATCATGGGTTCGCAATCGGACTGGGAGACGATGCGCCATGCCGTCGACGCGCTGGTCGCGCTCGGCGTTGCGCATGAGTGCCGCATCGTATCGGCGCACCGGACGCCGGACCGCCTGGTCCACTACGCAAGGACGGCGGCAGACCGGGGCATCAGGGTCATCATCGCAGGCGCAGGCGGCGCGGCGCATCTTCCTGGCATGGCGGCCGCCATGACGCGGCTGCCGGTGCTCGGCGTGCCAGTGCAGTCGGCAACGCTGAACGGTCTCGACAGCCTCTTATCCATCGTCCAGATGCCGGGGGGTGTGCCCGTCGGCACGCTTGCGATCGGCAAGGCTGGCGCGAAAAACGCCGGGCTTCTCGCAGCATCCATTCTGGCGCTTGGCGACGCGGAACTGGCGCAGCGGCTCGAGGACTGGCGGGCCGCGCAGACCGGGGCCGTAGGCGACGCGCCGGCATGACTGTCATCGCGCCGGGCGCGACCATCGGAATTGTCGGCGGTGGCCAGCTCGGGCGGATGCTCGCCATGGCGGCGGCGCAGATCGGATATCGCACACATATCTTTGCGCCCGAAGAGGGCGGTCCGGCTGCGGATGTGTCGTCATGCTGGACGCGCGGCGCCTATGATGACGAGGCGGCGCTGGCGGCGTTTGCAGAGGCGGTTGACGTCATAACCTATGAGTTCGAAAACGTGCCCGAAACTGCGGTCGCGACCCTGGCCGCGATTGGCAAAGTTCGGCCCAATGCCCGCGCCCTTGGCATCGCGCAGGATCGGCTGGCGGAGAAGCGGTTCGTCGAGAGCCTTGGAGGGCACCCTGCGCCGTTCGCACCTGTCGATGGCCTCGACGATCTGGTTGCGGCGCTGGAGCAGGTTGGCCGGCCGGCCATTCTGAAGACGCGCCGTTTCGGCTATGACGGCAAGGGTCAGGTGCGGCTCTCCCCCGGCGATGATCCGGCGGTGGCCTTGGCCTCGATCAGCATGGCGCCCGCCGTGCTGGAGGGCTTCGTCACCTTTGACGCAGAATTTTCCGTGATCCTCGCCCGCGGTCAGGACGGCGAAACCCGCTTCTGGGACAGTCCGCGCAATGTGCATGAGGACGGCATCCTGGCAAGTTCGACGGTGCCCTCCGGGGCGAACATATCCTCGCAGGTCGAGCAGGCACGCGCGCTGGCCAGCAAGGTGGCGGACGCGCTCGATTATGTCGGGGTGCTCACGCTCGAGTTTTTCGCCGGAGCGCAAGGGCCGGTGTTCAACGAGATGGCGCCGCGCGTGCACAATAGCGGCCACTGGACGATCGAGGGCGCGCTCACCAGCCAGTTCGAGAATCATATCCGCGCCATCTGCGGCCTGCCACTCGGCGATACGGCCCTGGCCGCGCATCGGGTCGAGATGCGCAACCTGATCGGCGCCGACGC
>CAZGVX010000027.1:0-14615 GCA_964529225.1 uncultured Sphingobium sp. | reverse complement strand
ATACGGCCCTGGCCGCGCATCGGGTCGAGATGCGCAACCTGATCGGCGCCGACGCGTCGGACTGGCAGGCGATCCTGTCTGATCCGGCGGCGCATCTCCATCTTTACGGCAAGCGGGACGCGAGGCCGGGGCGCAAAATGGGGCATGTAACGCGACTGTGGATTTAGCTTATCCACAAACTACTAACCGCTCATCAAGTGGTAGTCCGATGTGATTCGTTGGGAGTTGTGGATCGATGCGGTTTCCAACGGTCGCCGAGTTTCGTAAGTTGACCGAGTTCAAAAGGTATTGTTCCGCAAATGAAACAGCTCACATCGATCGTTGCTCTCAATGAGGATGGCGCCATAGGGTGTCAGAACCAACTACCATGGCGATTGAAGACTGACTTAAAATTTTTCAGGTCTCAAACCCTCGGCAACGTAGTTATCATGGGGCGTAAGACCTTCGAGTCGATAGGCAAGCCGTTGCCCGGTCGTCACAATATTGTGCTGTCTCATAATAATGTTCTGTTCGCCCAAGACGAGAACAGCGAAGTTGCGACGAGCATCGATGAAGCACTGGCAAAGGCTGGAAAATTTAAGAGATCGGGGATATTCGTTGTCGGAGGCGCGTCAACTTATGAACAGTTTGCTCCGTTCGTTGATCGATATCTTTTTACAAGAGTTTGTAAAATAATTCCTCATGCTGACGCTTTTTTTGATGAGGGTATGATCGGCGATGTGAACGAGTGGGATTTGCATCTGCTACCGGGTATCCAGCCTGTGCCGGGGTTGGATGAGGCAGACTTTGCCGTGATCGAAGCGATCCATCGTGACGGAAAGCGCATCAAGGGTGTGCGTGACGAAAGGATTGCAAATTGGAAACAGCGAGCGGCGCAGATCGGGAACAGACGGGCTCACTCCCACATCAAGCGAGAGAATACGGCAGCACTGCATCTCTGAGCCCGTTTGACGCTCGCGCGTTGCGGGGCAAGCCCCGCCACCCTATAGCCCAATCTATGATGCGCCTGTCCAACCGGGAGGAAGTGCCCGCCAGCCTTCGCGGCAGCGTCATGGCCATGGGCAATTTTGATGGGTTTCATGGGGGGCATCAGTCCGTCGTCGGCCGGGCGGTGGCGCGGGCCAGGGCGGAGGGTCGGCCGTCCATCGTCGCGACATTCGATCCGCACCCCGTCCGCCTGTTCAAGCCCGACGCGCCTCCGTTCAGGCTCACCAGCCTCGACCAGCGCGAACGCCTGTTCGCCAGGGCCGGTGCCGACGCGATGCTGGTGTTCCATTTCGATGAGGAACTGGCCGCGACCAGCGCAGAGGATTTCGTCGAGACGCTCGCGGGACGGCTCGGCGCCGCGGTTGTCGTAACAGGCGAGGACTTTACCTTTGGCAAGGGGCGGGGCGGGTCCGTCGCTGCGCTCGCCAGACTGGGCGCTCGTGTCGGTCTCAAGGCGGAGGCGGTGGCGCCGGTCGTGGATGCCAATGGCGCGATCATGTCGTCCACGCGAATCCGTGACGCGCTGCATGCGGGGGACTGCGTGGAGGCAACCCGTCTCCTCACCCGGCCCTTCGCGATCGAGGGCGAGGTAGTGCACGGCGCCAAGGTGGGGCGACAGCTCGGCTATCCCACCGCCAACGTCGCGCTGGGCTCCTATCTCAGGCCGAGCTACGGCGTGTATGCGGTGCGCGGGCGCCTGCCCGACGGGCGAGTGCTCGATGGCGCGGCCAACCTCGGCATCCGTCCGCAATTCTCCCCGCCGACGGAGCTGCTCGAGCCATATTTCTTCGACTTCTCGGGCGATCTCTACGGTCAGATTGTGGAGGTTCAGTTCATCCATCGCATCCGGGACGAAGCGAAATTCGACTGCCTTGACCATCTAAGGGCGCAGATCGGCCGCGACTGCGAAGACGCGCGACGCATCCTTGCGGCAACTGCCGTGACGCTTTAGTGGAACCGAAATGAGCGAAGAGCCGTCCAGCGACACCGTCGATTATCGTTCCAGCGTCTTCCTGCCGCAGACCGACTTTCCGATGAAGGCAGGCCTTGCCGCTAAGGAGCCGCAGATCGCGGCAAAATGGGCGGCTGACGGGCTTTATGGCGCGCTGCGCAGAGCGCGGGCGGGCCGCGAGCGGTTCCTCCTGCATGATGGCCCGCCTTATGCCAATGGCGACATCCACATGGGCCACGCGCTCAACAAGGTGCTGAAGGACATTATAGTCCGATCCCAATCGCTGCTGGGCAGGGATTGCCCCTATGTGCCCGGCTGGGATTGTCATGGCCTGCCGATCGAGTGGAAGATCGAGGAAGCCTATCGCAAGAAGAAACTCAACAAGGACGAGGTGCCGCCCGCTGAATTCCGTGCGGAGTGCAGGGCCTATGCGCAGCAGTGGGTCGCGGTGCAGGCGGAGCAGTTCAAGCGGCTCGGCATCATGGGTGACTGGGACGATCCCTATCTGACCATGAAATTCGAGGCGGAGGCGGCAATCGTCGCCGAACTGCTCAAGTTCGCGGAGAGCGGCCAGCTCTACAGGGGCGCCAAACCGGTGATGTGGTCGCCGGTCGAAAAGACGGCGCTGGCCGAGGCTGAAATCGAATATGAAGATGTCGTCTCGACCCAGATCGACGTGGCGTTCGAGATTGTCGAATTTCCGGAGGCACCGCAATATGTGGGTGCCAAGGCGGTCATCTGGACGACGACCCCCTGGACGATTCCGGCCAACCAGGCCATCGCCTTCGGCAAGTCGCTCGATTATCACTTCTTTGAGAGCGCGGGGCAGATCTACATCGTCGGCGATCCGTTGGTGGAGCCCTTCCTCAAGCGCAGCGGCCTGACGCTCGACCGCTTCGTCTGCCTGATGAAAGGCACCGAGTTCGTGGGCGCCGTTGCGCGACACCCGATGCATGCGCTCGGCGACTTCTTTGCCAGGCCGCGCCCGTTCATCGCTGCCGAGCATGTCACGGTCGACGCCGGTACGGGCCTCGTCCACATGGCGCCCGATCATGGCGAGGAGGACTTTGTCGCCTGCAAGCCGCATGGCATCGGCCCCGTGTTCGCGGTCGAGGCGGACGGGCGTTACAGGGATGACTGGAGCTGGCTCGGCGCCGAGGACGAGCGCCGGGGAAGCGTCATCAATCCCCGGTTCAATGCGCCCGACGGCCCGGTCTGTTCGGACCTTCGGAGCGTCGGCGCGCTCCTTTCCGCAGGCGAATTTCGCCACAGCTATCCGCATAGCTGGCGATCCAAAGCGCGGATCATCTACCGCTGCACGCCGCAATGGTTCATCCCGATGGACAAGAGCATGGGCACACAGTCCATGGATCTCGGCGGCGTGCTCGACGGCAGTCCCGGCGAGGGGCTTGACGGTTTTTTCGATATCGAGCTGCCCGGACCGACGCTGCGCGAAACCGCGCTTGGCGCGATCGAGGACACGCGCTGGGTGCCGCACCGGGCGAAGAACCGGATTCACGCGATGGTTGCCGGAAGGCCGGACTGGGTTATCAGCCGCCAGCGCGCCTGGGGGGTGCCGATCGCGCTCTATGTCGACCGCAAGACCGGCGAGTATCTGAGCGATCCCGCCGTCAATCAGCGTATCGTCGAAGCGTTCCGGCAAGGCGGCGCGGATGCGTGGTTCGGCGCCGATCATCAGGCGCTGCTTGGCAACGAGTATGCGCTGGACGACTATGAGGTCGTCAACGACATTCTCGACGTGTGGTTCGATTCAGGCTCGACGCACAGCTTTGTGGTGGAATCGCGCTATGGTGAAAATGCGCGGGCGGACCTCTACCTCGAAGGGTCGGACCAGCATCGCGGCTGGTTCCAGTCGTCATTGCTCGAAAGCTGCGGGACGCGGGGGAGGGCGCCCTATGCGGCGGTGCTGACCCACGGATTTGCGCTCGATGGGCAAGGACGGAAGATGTCGAAGTCGCTCGGCAATACGGTCGATCCACTGAAGGTGATGGACGACAGCGGCGCAGATATCCTGCGCATGTGGGCGGCCTCCACAGATTATTTTGACGATGTGCGTATCGGCAAGGAAGTTCTCGCGGGCGCGTCGGACGCCTATCGCAAGCTGCGCAACAGCTTCCGTTATCTGTTGGGCGCGCTGAGCGATTTCGACGAGAGCGATCGGGTCGAAGTCGAGGCGATGCCGGAGCTTGAGCGATACATGCTCCATCGCCTCGCCGAGCTCGATGCCGAGCTGAAGGACGTGGTCGAAAACCGGGACAGCGAGAGCTGGCTCGAATTCGGGCGATACACCCGCGCGCTCAACGATTTCGCCAATATCGACCTCAGCGCCTTCTATTTCGATATCCGCAAGGACTGCCTCTATTGCGACGTCAACGTCCAGACAGGGCGGCAGATCGACAGGCGGCGGGCGTATCGCACCGTACTAGACCATCTGTTTCATGCGCTCGTCCGCTATGCGGCGCCGATCATTCCCTTCACAGCCGAGGAAGTTTGGCTGAGCCGCTATCCCGACGCTGACAGCATCCATCTGCTCGAGTGGCCCGAGGTGAGTCCGCATTGGCGCGATGGCCATATGGGCGAACGCTGGGCGGGCATCCGGGCGCAGCGCGACGCCGTCAACGAAGCGATCGAACCGCTGCGGCGGGACAAGGTCGTGCGCTCGAGTCTCGAGGCGAAGGTGGAGATGCATCCGGTTCCGCTGGATGTCGATTTCGCGGAGATCTGCATCGTCTCGAGCGTGACGGAAGCTGGCGAAGGGATCGTGGTGAGCCCCACCGATGATCACAAATGCGGTCGGTGCTGGCGCCATCTGCCGGAGGTTGTCGCCGAGGGGGCTCTGTGCGGCCGCTGCACGGCGATGCTTGCCCCGTGACATCCGTCAGCGTGCATCGCCGCCTGGGACTGGGCGCGGCGACCGCGGTCGCGATCCTCGACCAGGCTATCAAATATGCCGTGGTGGACGTGTTGCGGCTGCCGGAGCTCGGTGGCTATGGAATTGAGATAACACCTTTTTTCAATCTGACTTATACGCGCAATTACGGCGTTTCGATGGGGTTCTTCCACGCCGATTCGGACCTCATGCGATGGGCGCTGGTCGTGATGACCGGCGCAATCGCGTCGTTTGTGGCGATATGGATGTGGCGCGAGCGCAACAGGGACGATGTGCTGGCGCTCGGCCTTGTGCTGGGTGGCGCCATCGGCAACATTATCGACCGGGCGCGGCTCGGTCATGTTGTCGATTATGCCGATTTTCACCTCGGCGACTGGCGCCCCTTCCTGATTTTCAACCTGGCGGACGCAGCCATAACCGTTGGCGTCCTGATATTGCTTGCGCGTGCCATTCTGCTGCGCGAGAAGGCACCCAAAGCGGAGAAGTCCTGATCTATGCGCAGCCTCGTTCACCTCCCCATTCTTGTCGTCGTTCTCGTCGGGCTGTCCGGTTGCGGGCGATCGGGTCTGACCAACCGTGCGTCACCGGACGAGATGGCAGTGACCCGCAAAGCGCCGCTCGTCATACCGCCCGATTTCTCGCTGCGCGCGCCTCAGGCGGGCACGGCCGATGCACAGAATACCGAGTTGCAGCGTCAGGCGCTTGATGCGCTGTTCGGCGGTCCCGCTCCCCGCAGCCCGGCGGAGATATCGCTGTTGAATGCCGCCGGACGTGACGGCAGCGTGGCGGGCATACGCTCAACGGTTGGTGATCCCGAGACGACCGTTCGCAACAAGGGCAGCGTTACCCGCGACATCGTGGCCGCGCCTGAGGGCGATGGTCAGTTCGCCTCGGCCTCGGTGGGATCCTGAGGCCGGTCAGGCGGCGTTGCGCCGGTGGCGGGGATCACCGTGCTGATCGAGGTTGCGCCGGGCGTTCGCGGAGGTTTGCGGGTAACCCATGACTGCGTCCAACTCGCGATCGCGTGACCGGCGTTCGAGCTTGAACTGCCCGACAATCGCCGTCAGTCCCGTCGCCTGATCGGACAGCGCACGAGAGGCTGCCGTCGATTGTTCGACCATCGCCGCGTTCTGCTGCGTGCTGGTGTCCATCTGCTCCGCTTCTGTCTGGATGCTTTCGAGGCTCCTCGCCTGTTGCTGCGCCTGTTCGGCGATCCTGCGCGCCTGTTCCGTGCTACCGGTTAGGCTGTCCATAATCGCGCAGAGGGCCTCACCCGCCTGATTGACGAGGTCGACCCCGTCGATCACCTCGGTCGATGAGCGGGCAATCAGATCCTTGATGTCCCGCGCCGATTCGGTGGTGCGGTGGGCGAGTGCGCGCACCTCGCTGGCGACGACGGCAAAACCTTTGCCGGCCTCGCCGGCTCGCGCGGCCTCCACGCCAGCGTTGAGCGCAAGCAGATTGGTCTGGAAGGCGATGGCGTCGATCATGTCGGTAATCTTGGCGATTTCCTCGGACGAGATTTTCAGCCGCTCCATTGCGGCCACCGCCGAGCCGATAATTTCACCGCCCTTCTTGGCCTCGACATCGACCTGGCCGATGCTGCGGTCGACCTCGCGGGCCGATGCCACGGTGCCCTGCACCGAGGCGACCATCTGGCGCATGGCTTCGGTCGTCCGGCTGACCGATGTCGCCTGCCATTCGGTGCGCTCGGCGAGGTCGCTCGCGGCGGCACTGATCTGCTGAGCGCCTGCATCGACATTGGTGGCGGCATCGATCATCTGCGTGATGATGTTGCTGAAATTCAGTCGCATCGCATGAAAATCGCGCGCGATCTGCTCATAGGCGGGGGGCATGGAAGCGAGCGAGACGCGCAGATCGCCGGTCGCGGTTCGGGCGAGCGCCTCGCCAAGCGTCTGAATCGCTTCCTTGCGGCTCCTTTCCTCCTCGACGAAATAGGCCGACAGGGCGGCGTCCATGTCAAGAAGGGCGGTCTTGACGAGGGTCGCGATCTGGCGGCGTTTGCCGCTGAATCGGCCAAACAGGCTCCGCCCGAGGATCGTTTCGATCATATCCTCCAGCACCAGTGCATAGCCGCCAATATAATAGGCGGGGGAGAGCCCGATGCGTGCATGGACGCGGCCGATCTTGGACGATCGTTCTACGGCGGCATCGTCGAAGGGGCCGGAAAACAGGTTCAGCCAATGGGTGAACTGCGCGTCGGCGGCCCTGGATCGCTCTGCTTCGGTTCGGAGCAGGCTTGAGGCGTGCCGGTCAGCGGCGATGTGACGATAGAGTTTGGCGAGCGCGCCGCGGGCATGGCGATTGATCGCGCGCCTGATCTTGGGAAAGCTCGCATAGTTCTGCCCGGTCGGTCGCACGAATATTTCGAGTTCCGTGCCCTTGCGGGTTGTCGTCGATTCACCGCTGATCATGGTCATCGCGTGATCCTCATCAAAGTTACGTTTCGTGACGACGTTCGGCGTCGAAACGTGAAGCTGGATTATCTCCAGCCGGGCTGCCGCAAAGCTGCCGCTGTATCCAATCCGAGGATCACCGATAGCATCATGTTGGTTAATTCCGCTCTAACGCGCGGTCGATGGAAGCGGCCATGTTGCTGATATTGCACCGATCCTGATCGGCTTTGCTGTGAAACGGCGCAAAGTGGGGCTCGCTGGACAAACCGTTTCGGATGCGTTTCAGAAAATCGCGCTTGGTCGGGGAGAGAGGATTCGAACCTCCGGCCCCTGCCTCCCGAAGACAGTGCTCTACCAGGCTGAGCTACTCCCCGACCGCAGCGGATTCGCCGGTTTGGCGGCGAGCCCGGAGCCATAGAGGCAAGGTTGCTGCCGCGCAAGCATGAAGGCGCTGATCGGCGCAGGCACGCCCCATGCGCGCGACAATTTCGGCAGCCTTCGGATAGCCTGTATTCGGACCCGAATTCCGGAGGCGACCACGGTGAATTTCCTGTTTACCGCACGTGTAGGAGCGCGTTTAAGCGCGGACGAATAGACAGGCGGTCCATCAAAATTGGCTTGGCTCTATGACGAGAATGACCCCGAAGAACTTGTCACTAGCATTAATTATATCGCTGTTATTTGTGCTTGTCGCGGCATTCGTGTCAGCACTGACGATCATGGAAAATAATATTGAAATGGATCGTCATTTGACGCTCACGATACAAACCATAACCGCAGCTTATCTCTTCTTGACCGCACTGGCCCTGTTGCCCTTCCTGCGGCGCTCAGACATTTTCAAGGGCGCCATCATCATCATCCTGTGCCAGGCTGCGGCACGAACGGCGCTCGGCGACGATCTCGCCCTGCTCGACAGTCTCCCCCTGATCATGGCCGTTCTCCTGACCTACAAGGGCATCGGCCTCGAGCGGTTTCGCCACCGTTTGCGGACATACCCCTGCGAGCCGTTCGATGTGATCGCCATAGAGGAGGCGCGCTGCGCGGCGCGCAGACGGCTGGGCGATCGTGATCATACCGCCGGACGGGAGATGCCGCGACGGGCGGCAGCCTGAACGCCAACAAAAATCGCTGTCCTACATCGAAGACGCGATCATATGGGAAGCGCACCCCAATGACATGAGGTGCCTCCCATGACCGATGCCTTCTCCGCCTATGGCGACGGACCGTCGACGCCGTCTTCCGCGCCCTTTGCCGTCACCCCCCATGACAGCAACCAGCTCCCCCAGATACCCAAGGCGCTTTATGTCGGTGTCGGCGGAGACGTCGTGCTGCGCGGTGTCAATGGGGCAGCCGACGTGACCTTCAGGAACGTTGCGAGCGGCCAGACGATCGACGTGCGTGCCGCCTATGTGCGCGCTACCGGCACGACCGCGAGCGGCCTGGTAGGGCTCGCCTGATGCCCGGCTTCGGCTTCGGTCCCGGCCGGGCTCCCCGTCGCCGGCTTGGCGCGCCCACGCCCGCTGTGTGGCGGCTCGCCACCATGCGCGCCGGCGAGATCGCATTCGGCACCAGTGGCACGAGCGCGTCCAACAATCAGCGCAAGACCAGCCGCGTCAAGGACAAGCTCGGTCCGGCGCACTATTCGGCGCTCCGCTTTCAGGAACTGCAATTTTGGGTCAACACCGACCAGACGGAAACCGCGCCGGGCAATGCCGTCACCGTGCAGCGCGCGGTGGAGATCGGCGCGGCGACGGGGCGCGTGCTCTATGGCGGCGCGAACAGCGGCACCGTGCCCAACGGGTCGACGCTGTGGTCCGATGACTTCCTCCCCGCCGCGCTGAGCCTGTCCGGCTTCACACCCGGCGCCGACATCTGGCACCGCTACATCCTCGATACCGCTGTCGGCGAGCTCTACACCAACCGTCCCTCCACCGGCACCGGAACGCCGGCGGGCGAAAGCACCAACGCCACGGCGACGAGCGTGGACCGGCTGCTATCGAGCGGCGCGCTGCCGACCGAGGGCACGACAATCGGCCAGGCGCTCGCATCGCCGGGCCTCGCCATCGGCCTTGCCAGCGACCATGGCCCGACCGTGCTGGTGGTGGGCGACAGCCGATTCTACGGCTTTGGCGGCGACAACGGTCCGGGGCTCGGCACGGCAAGCGGCCCGGCGCGCATGGCGCTCGAACAAGCGGGCTTGCCGCACGCGATGCAGGCGCGCTCCTCGACCCGTATCGACCAGTTCGTCGCCAGCAACTTCGCCAACGGCACGAACCGCCTGCCCGCCATCGCTTATGTGAGCGACATATTGGGAAACTGGTCGACCAACGACATGCAGGCCGGCGGGCGCACGGCGAGCCAGATACTTGCCGACATCGCGGCGTTCGTGATCAAGGCCAAGCTCATCAATCCGAAAGTGCGTGTGTGGTGGACCAATCTGGCTCCGCGCACCAACAACACCAACACGCCATCCGGTCTGTTCGTGGCGGGTGCCGCCAATGGCCGCGACACGTTCAACAGCGAGATCGAGAACAATTTCGCCGCCTATGGCCTCAATGGCTATGTCGACATCCGATCGGTCTGCGAAGATCCGGCGCAGCGCGACCGCTGGCAGAACTACGCCACCCAGAGCACGGACGGCGTTCACTCGACCCAGGCGCAACAAGTGGCAGAAGCCGCCCGGATCAAGGCATGGGCGGACGCGCTGCCGCCGCCGCTGTAACAAGACCTAATTCAGCGGATCGGCAGCGGAGTAGCGGCCAAGGTCCGGACCGACGGTCCTGGTCCAGTCGCTGCCCACCCGATTGTCGCGGAAGTCGATCCGGACGCTGTCGGGCGTGGCTTGTATCTGGCGGTCGGCACGCGAGATCGTGTTTCCCCTGATACTGAGGTCGGCTGAATTGAAGGGGCGCGGCGAAAAGGGCGCGTTACGGGTCACGCTGATCACCGTATGATAACCGCGCGTCGCCTCGAGATAGTTGCCTCTGATGATGCAGTGCTGCGCGCCCATGGCGTTGATGGGCCGTTTGCCGACGCGCTCGATCCGATTGTCCTCGACGGTCACTCGGCTGACCTCGAAACTGTCGTAGCCCGCCTTGTACACGATTTTCGGTCCGACCCAGCCGCCGACCAATATCCCGTCAGACCTGATGTCATGCACATGATTGCGCGCGATGCGCACATGCGCCACGCCGCCCTTGACGGAGATGCCGCCTGTCGGGGAGCGAATCCCGGACACGTCATTGTCGGATATTTCGCCGTGGACGATACCGAGAAAGTCTATGCCCTCGTCAGTGCCGCCGACGATCCGGTTGTTGGTCGCATAGACATGTTCTCCGCCATTGGCCTTGATTCCGTCCTGCACTGCATTTTCGATGAGGTTCGAGCGGATGACGATGTTGGCGATGGGCTTGGAATAGTCGAATCCGTTCTGGCTGAACTGAATGCCGTTGCGACCGCCTGTTACCCGGAAGCCGGCAACGACTATGTTGCTGTTGCCGCCGCCACCGATGGCGGGCTTGCCGGGCAGGGCGGCGATGACATGCGCGGCCTGCGGTCCGTCCGCCGACAACAGCCAGATCGGCGCGTCGCGTGTTCCACTGAGGCGCCGGGCAAACAGCACATTTTCCACATATTCGCCCTTGCGTACCATGATGGCTGTGCCGGGTGTCACGTGTGCGACCGCCTCGCCGATGGTCAAAAAGGGGCGCCGGTTGCTGCCGTCGCCGCCGGGTTGCGCCGAGGCATCGACCCACAGCTGCGCGCGCGGATGCAGATTGGCGAACAGCCCGCCGGCTGAGCGTGCGCCCGGCATGGCATCGTCTGCCTCAGGGTTTGACACCGACGCTGGCCGGGAACAGGCGCCGCTCCCGCTCGTGACGGCGACGGCCATCAGCAACGGGTAACACAGCCATGGACGGGGAACACCATAAGCGTCGGTCATAAATGTTGTCTTCCAAACGATTGTCGCGTTCCACTTGCACTGCAACAAAAATGTCGTTTACAATAGTTAACGGAGGGGCAATGACGAAACGCTGTAAACCCGTGAGCAGGCAGCCGGAAGGCTTTGAGAGCGCGCGCTGCCGTCTGAGGCGCTGGCTTAGGCATTTTTTCGGTTCACCTGAGCATCGCGCCCGCGTCGCGCCGCCACCGGTGGGCGTAAAGCAATTAGCCTTTCCCAACCGATAACTTCGAAACGACAGGGTTTGTTGAAACCGATCGCAGAATATCATTCGCGGAAGTCACACTCAGCCGGGACTGCGAACAGTATCCGGTACGGTTGACGCAAATCAATTCGTAACGGAGTCGCTATGCCAATCGCTTATGGTGCGCAAAATCTTGCGGGTAATCCCAATGTGCTTTGGGTGGATGCGAATGCCGCCCCAGGGGGCAAGGGCGCCGCGGAAACGCCCTTCACCTCGATCCAGGATGCGATAAAGAAAGCCGTTCCCGGCACGATCATCGCGGTAAAGGCCGGCGAATATGTCGGCAACCTCAATATCCCCCGCACGGTTAGCGGCACCGACGACAAGCCGATTACGATCGTCTCGATCGATGGGCCGCAGGCGGCGCATATCATCGCTGACAATCCCGCCAAAGCGGCGATCGTCGGCGGCGGCACCGAGAATGTCACGATCCAGGGCTTTTGGGTCACCGGCGGTTATAATGGCATTCAGTTCAGCCAGAACGGCTATGACTTCACCGACATGATCAAGAACATCACTATCGTCGACAACTTCATCGAGGGGATGAACAAGGACGGCATCAAGGTCAATACTGGCGATAATGTTTCCGTTATAAATAATCAGATAGGCGGCGGCAACGACAACAGCATCGACTTCATGCAGATCCAAGGCGGGGTAATTAGCGGTAACAGCGTCTATGACAATCATGGCACGAGCGCCTCGATCCTCGTCAAGGGCGGGTCGTCAGACGTGGTCGTCAGCGGCAATTACGTGGTCGGCGGCCGCGCCGACGGCATCTCCATCGGTGGGTGGACCGGCACTGACCTGGATTTCCGTCCCGGCACCGAGGGCTTTCAGGCCAGTAACATCACCGTCGAGAACAATGTTGTTGTGAATCCCGGCAGGCGTCCGCTCGCCTTCTACGGTGCGGTCGATTCGACGGCTACAAACAATAACTTGCAGGTGCGGGAGCAATATTATACGGCCGTCGCCGTCTCCAGCGGCAACGAGACCCAATACGGCTCCGCGCAGTCGCAGAACATCACGATCACCGACAATTTGTTCAATCGCGAAGATCGACTGCTGTCGGTGTATGACGAATCCGCCAATGTGACGTTCGAAAACAATAACAATACATCCCTCATGGATATGGTGGCCGGTTCGACACTCCGTTTCGATCCCACGGCGCACACGACAGACGATGCGACGAAGGGCGAGGACCAGGCGGAAACGCCGGTGACCGACACGCCTCCAGGGGGCACGCCAGCCTCGTCGGTTGATGGCGGGACAGCCAACGCGCCCGTGACCGACACAACCGTCACCGAGACGCCGCCAGCACCGGAGCCGACGCCCGACGTCGACACGCCTCCGCCCGCTCCGGTGGAAACCCCGGTCGTCGACACGCTTCCCCCTGCTGCGGAAGAAAGTTCCGAAGTCGAACCGCCGGCGCCCGTGGAACCGGAGCCGCCAGTGCCCACATCGCCGCCGCCCCCGGTGATCATCTACAACGGTGTCGGCAGCAGCGGCGACGACATATTGCGCGACAATGGCGGTGCGCTGGTCGGCGGCACGGGCGACGATGTCTATCAGGTCAACCGCGTGGCGACCTCGATCATCGAGGAGGCGGACGGCGGCACGGATACCGTGTTGCTATGGCGGCCCTATCATGTGCTGGCCGACAATGTCGAAAACCTCGTGATGAAGGGCGCGGGTCCGGGCGTGCTGATCGGCAATGACGGCGACAATGCGATCACTGCGACCACGACCAATGACTTCCTGGTCGGCCGGGGCGGTGAAAATACGCTGACGGGGGGCCTTGGCGACGACACATTCTTCGTGGACATCAACTCCGCCCGGACGATCGTGACCGACTTCCATCATGGAGACATAATCTCGATCGCCGGCAGCAGCTTTGCAAGCGAGGCGGATCTGCTCGCGGCGCTAGAGGCCAGGGAAAGCGGCGCCCGCCTGACCCTGGGTGACGGCCGGATCATCGACATCCAGGGCGTCAGCCCCGCCGATCTCACCGCCGCCGACTTCGACTTTACGGCGGGGGGCACCGCAAAGGCCGGTCAGTTCTCGAATGCACGCATCAACGCCTCGGCGGTCGACCATGTCGCGACCGGCACAGACAGGGCTGAGTCACTCTATGGCGTCGGCAATGGCCTCCTGAAGGGCGGCAATGGGGACGACACCTACTTCCTGTCGGACGCCACCGATCATATTGTCGAGCGTTCCGGCGGCGGCATCGACCGGGCGATCCTGCTCGACAGCAAATATGTGCTCGACGCGAATGTCGAGAATGCGGACATCCGCTATGCGCTCGGCGGCGAGCTCGTCGGCAACAGCCTCGCCAACATCCTGAAAGGTGGGGTTGGCGGCGATACGCTCACAGGCGGCTTTGGTGCCGACAAGCTTAGCGGCGGCGCGGGCGCCGACACTTTCCTGTACGTGTCGCGAGGCGAAGGGGGTGACATTATCACCGACTTCCAGCTGAATGTCGACCATCTCGACGTCTCCGGCCTGCTGGCGAAGGATCCGGGCGCCACGATCGGCCTGACGGACAGCAAGGCGGGCATGCGCGTCGAGGTGCATTACACGGACGGTTCGACCGAACTGCTCGCGATGCTCGCGAATTTGCACACGAGCACGGTTGCCGACATCCTCCACGTCTGACGAAAAGCGGGCGCGCTATGCCCTCCCGGTCGGGGCAGGGCATGGCGCGCGGGCCGACTAACGAGAATTGCAGGAACCGCCGCCTGACCCGTTTCTGGCGTCTCGTGGCAGTCCGGTGTCAACAACGCCGCCCAGAGCCATTATGTGAGGTTGCGAGCATGCCGCACGATGCCACGGATCTCCTGGCCAGCTTCATAGCCCGCGCGCAGGCCGAGCTCGACCAGATGCGCCGGGCAGTGGATCGCGCGCGGCCGGATCAGACCGTCACCATGGCGCTGCCGCAGTTTCAGTTCCTCATTGAGCTGATCGCCGTGCTCACCGATGTCGCCGCGCTGACCAACCCCGAGCAGCTTGCGCCGGGCCGGACGCTTGTATCCATCGACTATGTGCAGGATCTGGGAAGACAGGTCCGCCATCTGGAACAGCAGGCGCAATGGAGCGGGACCGGGGACTTGCCAGGCACCCGCGACGTGCTTGTGTTCAAGGAT
>CAZGVX010000026.1:2014-30802 GCA_964529225.1 uncultured Sphingobium sp. | reverse complement strand
ATCCGCGTGTCGGGGGTTCGAGTCCCTCCTCCGCTACCATTTCACGATCATGGCGTTTCCAGCGTACTTTTCCAAAAATTTCAGTAAAAGCAGAGGGTTGCGTGCGATTCATATCTGCATGCGCTCATGACCCTCATCATGTACGAGGTATTCCGGCCGTCGGGCGCTTACGCGTTGACGTTCAGATTTCAGCACTCCTCCGGGCTGATTCGACCATGCGGTTCAGGCCGGCCCGCAGCGCCGATTGGTCCGTACCACAGACAAGGAAACCGATACCCAACGACCGGAACGAAAGTGCTTGCTCCGCTCCCGCCGCCACGGCCCCGCTGGCCTTGCCATGACGCCTCGCTGCTGCGGCAATGGCATGCGTGTGGTTGTCGAGAACCGGTGCGCTCCAGTCGCAGCCCAGCGAAAGGGCAAGGTCGGCGCGACCGACGAACAGGGCATCGATCCCGTCCGTTGCGGCTATGTCTTCAGCTGAATCAAGCCCGGCCTGCTCCTCGATCTGCGCGATGATAAGCGTATCCCGGTCGGATCGGGCCACGTGCTCGTCAAAATTGCAGGTCCCGTAGCACCCCGCCCGCGTCGAGGGAGAGAACCCGCGCGTGCCCCCGCGATACCGTGATAGGGCGACGATCTCCTGCGCCATTTTGCCACTGGTGACGTGCGGGACGACCAACCCCGTCGCTCCCATGTCGAGCGCGGCCAAAACGACATCGGTTCGCACGTCCGCAATCCGCACCAGCGCGGGGAGAGCCAACGCTCTTGCCACCATCAGGCAGGTATCCAGCGTGTCGGGAGAAAAGGGCGCGTGCTCGGTGTCGATCAAGACGAAATCAACGTCCGAAGTCGCGATCAGCTCGGTCGCCTGACAATGCCCAAACTTCTGGAACGCGCCAACGAGTTTCGAATTGGCGCGCAGCTTCGCGGAGAAGTTCTCTCGACCGGTCATGTCGCCCATTCCGCACGCTGGTGATCCAGCAAATGGCGATAGGCTTCGGGAACGGGCGCGAAGATGTCGAGATTGACGACGGGGGAACTGCCGGAAACCTCGATGTAATGTTCGGTGTAAGGCGGCACTCGAACGAAACTGCCAGCGCGACAGGCATGGGGAACGCCACCAACATGGTAAATGCACTCACCCTCCAAGATGAGCACGATCTGCTCATGGTCGTGCTGATGCGGTCGCAGTTCCGCACCCGGCTCTATCCACGCGAACTGGCACACGATGCCTTCGCCGCCGAGCCCGGCACGTTGAATGCCACGGCGCACGTCCTCGCGCGCGATGTCGTTCCAGTTGAAAAGGCGGGGTGGCTGCAAAGCAGTCATGAGTAAATCTCTCCCTTGGCACACAGAAAAGCGGTCGCAGCGTCGATGACGTTCCGGCACGCGGGCAGCGCGACGTGAGCCGGCTGCGCCAAGCCTGTGTACACATGACCGCGAAGGGCCGCGCGAAGCGAGGTGTCGGGCATGGCAACGTCATCGACGGCGGAATTTATCAGCAGCGTACGCGGCCCGATTGCCGCAAGTTCCTCTGGGCGAAATGTCGGATTGGCTGGTCGGCGCAGGACCGCTGCAAGAGCTTCCGGGCGGGAGCCGCTGGCGGCGCAGTATTCGACCAGATGACGCGCGAACACCGGCGTTTCCGTCTCGATACCACGCTCCAGCGCAGCAATCACACTGGTGGCCATCGGTTCCGGCCGCAACGCATTGTCGCCAACGCCGACCAACACCAGCCGTCCCACCGCTTGCGGTTCAGCGAGAGCGATCGCCATCGCCAGCTTCGCACCGAGCGAATAGCCGATGATCTCACAGCGCGGCGCTATGCCCAGAGTCAGGCGGATACGACGTGCCACGTCACCGGCCATATCCGCATAATCTGACGGGTCGGTTGACGCTTCCGGATCAGCATGGCCGGGCAGGTCGATCGCCACCGTTTCGCGTCCGATCCGGTCCAGCTCCGTGATCCACCCGACCTTGCGGAACGTGGTGGCGAACGATCCGCCCCAGCCATGAAGCAGGATAACGGGTGGTTGGTTCATGCAACGGCTAACGCATGCGCCACACCAACTCCGACTGCCAGGGTGGTATCGCCGGAATAGTAATCGACCACCATCGGACTGGCACCTGCTGACTGGCCTGCAGCCGCAGCCGCGAGCCAGGCCCGCACTTCGCCGCCGCCGTAGCCAGCCGCTCCAAGAATTTCGGCATCGGTCCAGTCGTCAAAACGTTGCAGATCCCCCCCACCCAGAATGTCTAGGAAGGCACGGTCCCACTCCGGGTTGATCCACGGCGCCACGAACGCCCCACTTACCAGATCGTCCGACAACTTATCCATGCTATTCTGGATGTCGCCGTGCCACTTGGCATTCGAAATTTCGCCAGCATCGCCGCCGTGGACGATAAACGTCCGCACGCTTTCGCTGGGTGCGTTATGGTATTGCGGGAAGATGAAATTGGTTTGGTGGGACAGGCCGCCCGAACCGATGAACGCTATCTTCTTACCCGCACCTACCGCCCACCGGCCGATTTCCTCGCCCAGTTCGCGGCAGCGCTTCAACGTTGGCCGGGGATCGGACAAGGTGTTTATATGGATAGGGATCACCGGGCGTGACGCCAGGTCGCCATGAAGGAAAAATCCCAAAGCGTTGGAAAAGCCGTGGTCGAGTTTCATCGCGTATGAAACAGTCATGTCGAAACCGGCCTGCACCAGGTGATCGGCCAGAGCGGTCGATAGAGCTATCGGGACGTCGAGTTTGCCAGGAACACCGCCGCAATCGTCACCGGCTTCCGCTATGTGTCCGATCATGAAAGTCGGGGCCCGCTCCAGATGGACGTGCGAATAGTGATCGCCGCCGAAGCACACGATGACATCGGGATCAAAAGCATCCAGATCGGCAATGCGCGCGTCATATTCCTTCCAGAGTGCTGCGTTCTGCGCCTTGCTCTGCATGCGGCTGAGCGGCACGTGCGGGACGCATGCGACGTAGAATTTCCAAGACGATGCCATGGCTTTTCCTCTGCTTTCTGATGGTTTTGGCTGTGGAGTTACCGCACGTGCGGCCCGGCGCCGTCGCCGACGAATGTGATTGATGCTGTAAGGTCGCCGAAGCGCCATTCGCCCGCGTCGCAGCGTTCGCAACGAGCGGTGAAATCGGCGAGGGTAGATGGCGGCCCGGATCGGAGCGGAAACGGGGTGCTGCCAGAATAGACGGTTGCCAGAAACCGGAGAACCGCGGCTACGGGCGCGCGGTGATCATCTTTTCCAGCGATCTGCGCGGAAAAGTTGCTCATGACATGCCGCGTTCGGCGGCCGATTTGATCATCCGCAACCCGGCGCTCGCTGTACCATTGCGCGATTTGCCTTCGATCGTCCAGCAAGGCGGATCCCACCTGCATTCGCCCCCTCTCCAGGTAGAGTTGCGACGGACACCCCTCGACCATCCTGTCGTGCAGCAGCCAGTAACGCGCGACCAGGGCGGACAGCGCCAAATAGTCTTGCACCGTCAAGCCGCCGACCAGAGCGGCGTCATTCGTGTTGCGGGCGTGGCATGTCAGCGCTGACACGGCTCAACTTTCCGTTTCTCGTACTGATGAAATGTCCAATTCGATATAGACGACCATAATGAGAGCGTCAAGCGATCAAGCGCGACCATCCACCGGGGAATGCCCGGAGGTGTTAGAACTCGATGGATAGGCGGACGGCTGCTGAACCGTTCAGGCGGACGGCAGGGGCAAGGGCAGGGGCAGGGACACGATCACTTCCACCCGCTCCTTGGGAACGCCCAGGGCCAGCAGGGTATGGCGAGCAACCGATGCCGGATAGGTAACTGAAGGCGAATTATGCAGCTGCGTAATCATCGCCGCATAGGTGGCACCCAACTGTATATCGCGACCGGTATTCGGCCCGATCTCGAATTCCCCGGACTGTATGCCTTGACGGGTGGTCAGCTCCGCGTGGTCGTACGTATCTTGGCCAAAGATTGGTCCGCCGCCGCTGATGTTGACCATTGCCCAACCCCACTTTGGGTCGTCAGAGGCCTTCTGCAGGTAATAACGAATAGCGGCACTGGCGCGCTCGGCTGCGGTTGGCATCTGGTCGAGAAGCGCGTGCACGCTGCGGTTGAAGTCATGACTGATGTCTTCCGAAACGCCCACGAAGACTTCATCTATGCTTGCGAAATAGTTGTAAAACGTGGCACGGGCAACGCTCGCCGCAGCGCAGATTTCTTCGATCCGAGTATTGCGTCCTCCCACCCTTCCAAGCAGATCGAAAGCAACGTCCAATAGCAATCTGCGCGTGCGCTCGCGCTTTTGCTGTCCGATCTCGGCCCGTCGTTTCAGGTCGATACGGATCGGTTTGCGCGACACCGCATTTGTCGGGATGTCCGTGCCCTGTTCATGCTGTTCGCTAGCTGATCCGCTCACCATGGCGTGGGCCTATGTCGCGCTGCTCAAAACGTCAACTCGACATCTTGACAGGCTAGCGGCTACCTCCGTATCTCGCGTTAGACATAATATCATTTCGACTCGGTCGGCTGCCGCCCGGGCTTTTGAGAGGAAGACCAGCATGCCCTTCATAAAGGAGCTTTGGTACACTGCGGCCTGGGCCGAAGATGTTACCCGCATCCCGTTGGGCCGAACCATTGTGGATGAGCATATCGTGCTGTATCGCGATGAAGCGGGACAGCCGATCGCGCTCTCCGATACCTGTCCTCACCGGTTTGCCCCAATGCATCGTGGCAAGATCGTGGGCGATGGAATTGAGTGCGGATATCACGGTCTTCGCTTCGGACGGGACGGCGCTTGCGTCTTTAATCCGCACGGCAACGGCGCAACGCCGCGCTCCTCGCGCCTGAAATCGTACCCAGTGGCAGAGCTGGATGGCCTGGTCTGGGTCTGGACCGGTTCTGGTGAACCTGCCAGCCTTGACAGCATTCCCCGCTTTCCGGACCTGCACGAGCCGAGCTATGCGTTTACGGGCGCTCACACGCTAACGATGAATCTGGCGCATGAGCTGATCGTCGACAATCTCCTGGATCTGAGCCACGCTGCCTATCTCCACCCAGGTACCCTTGGCGCTGCCCAAGGCACCAAGGATGTGGTTTCAGTACAGAAAGAGGGCACGCGACTATATTCGAACCGGATGATGCCGGGCGCGCCGCCCGCATTTGTATTCCAGGCGACGCAAGCCGCTACCGCCGACGAGATCGTGGACTACTGGGCAAACATGCGCTGGGATCCGCCGGGCGTCTTTTGGATGGATGCAGGAATTGTCGCCGCCGGCGGCAGCAAGCAAGACGGCCGCATCCTATCGAGCGTGCAGATCGTGGTTCCGTCCACTCAGAATCGGTCCTATTACTTCTGGAAGATGTATCGCAACTACAAGCAAGCCGTACCCGGCTTGACTGAGGCGATTGAGGGGGCGGTTCATCAGGCTTTCGGCGGAGAGGATGAGCCTATGATCGCCGCCGTGCAAGAGAGGATGGCCGGGCGCGACTTCTGGGCGATGGGTCCGCTCCTGCTCCCGCAGGATTCCGCGGCCGTTCAGGCCCGCCGGATCGTCGAGGCGCTGCGCGCAGCGGAAGCCGAACCAGACAGCGTGCTGAGCGAAACCATTCCAACCGAGCCAGCCGAGTAACGACCACCACTACCACTACCACCACCACCACCATCCGGCCACGCAGCCGGAGACAACATATCGATCGGGGAGAGTAATGATGTTTGAGAGCGCATCGCGTGCAACGGCTCTGTGTGGGCTTTCGATGCTGGCAATGCAGGTTGCCACAAGCCCAGCGCGGGCACAGGACAGCACGAACGTTGAGACGGAAAGTCATGGCATCGCCGACATTGTCGTCACGGCTCAGAAACGAGCCGAGAACGTGCAGGACGTGCCGGTCGCGATCACGGCGATCACCAGTCAGGATCTCGAAAACCGGGGCGTCCGCGCCGTGGCTGACGTAACCAACTTCGCGCCCAACGTGCAACTCGGCTCGAGCGCGCCCATCGTGTCATCGTCGCAGATTCTGACCGGCTTCATCCGAGGCATCGGCCAAAACGACGTGTCGGCCAGTCTTGAGCCTGGTGTCGGGATCTATCTCGACGGTGTGATCCTCGCCCGCTCCATCGGCGCAAATGTGGACCTGCTCGACATCGAACGCATTGAGGTTCTCAAGGGGCCGCAGGGCACGCTGTTCGGCCGCAATACCATCGGCGGCGCCGTATCGATCGTCACGCGCGAACCCTCGCGAGAGATGGAGTTCCGGGCTGAAGCGACTGGCGGCAGCCGGAACAGAGTAGAGATTCGTGCCACAGCCGACTTGCCGATCAACGAGCGCATTCAAAGCCAGTTTTCGTTCTCCAAACGACTTCAGGACGGCTACCAGAAAATTCTCACCTGGCCGGGCGACACCGGCGTGACCGACGAGTACAACCTCAATATTCCCCGCAACGATAGCGATCGGCGCGGCAATACCGACACCTGGGTGGTGCGTGGCAAGCTAAAGTTCGAACTCTCGCCGGACATCTCGCTGCTGGTTGCCGGCGACTACGCCGAAGCCAACGAAGAAACCGCGCCAATAACCCTGCTGGCGACGAACGTCGATCCAACCGTTGCCGCACCGACATATGCAGCGGTTTACAATACCTGCATCTCCGCGCCACCAGCGGTGTTTGAGGCAGGCGGAACGCTCGCGTTCCTAGGACCGATCTGTGATTCGCGTGGGGGAGGCGTCCCGGGCGCTGCCGGTCTACCCGGACTCGCTGGATACAATTTTACCAACACGCCTACTCGGCTGACCTTCGGCGACCAGTTCATCACGAACGACATAGACGAGACGTATGGTAACGGCGCCAATTCCTCGCGCGTGGAGACTTGGTCAGCCACTGCCACCCTGACGGCTCAACTGGGCGGCGGCTTCGCAATCAAATCGATCACCGGCTATCGCGGGGTCAACTCGCTCATCGCAAGCGATTTCGACGGCGCGCCAATGATGATAGGAACGACCGTGGCCAGCATGCGCGAGCGACAAATCTCGCAGGAACTTCAGCTGACGGCCGACCTGTTCGACGACCAACTACATTCCGTGCTCGGCGCTTACTATTTTTATGAAAAGAACGACAACTTCGAGAGCGCTTACCTTTCTGAAGGGCTGGGTCAGTTCTACGGTCCCTATTCGAATCGCAACCGCTCGATAGCATTCTACACACACAACGGGCTTAAGCTAACCGACCGGTTCAGCGTAACCGCCGGTGCCCGCTACACACGCGACAGCAAAACGTTCGAGGCCGGCCAGTCTGATCTCAACCTGTCGTTGCTGAAACTGGGCCTGTTCACGGCCGGGCAGTTGCCAGATTCCACCGATCCGACCCGGATATATCCCCTTGGAACGAACAAGGACACATACACCAACTTCTCGATGCGCCTCGGCACCGAATATAAGCTAGCTGACGACGTGCTCACCTACCTGTCCTACGCGGAAGGCTTCAAATCCGGCGGCTACACAACCCGCCTGTCGATCCCGACCCCGGGCAACGTCGCGCCGCAGTTCGGGCCGGAGAAGGCGAGAACCTGGGAATTCGGCATCAAGTCGCGCTTTTTTGACCGCAGGGCACAGCTGAACGTGGCGTTATTCGACACGACCTATACCGATCTGCAGGTGACCGTCGTGCGCGGGATATCTCCGTTCATTGAGAATGCTGGCTCGGCGCGGATACGCGGGGCAGAGGCGGAACTGCAACTGGTTCCAACGGATGCGCTCCGGCTGTCCGCCAGCGTTGGCTATCTCGACGCAAAGTACACCGAACTTGATCCCAGCGTAAGCTTTGGGCTCGATAGCGCCTTTGTGAACACACCGGAGTGGTCGGTCAGCGGGTCAGTGGACTTCGATATTTTCGAAGCGGTGGGCGGCACGGTCACGGCGCACGGCGACTATGCGTACAAGTCGAATCAAGCCCGCGATGCGGTAAATACTCCGCTGCTGTTGTCCGGCACGCAAAATACAATCAACGCAAACCTGCGCTGGGCACAAGCTGGCGGGAGGTTACAGCTGACCGTTGGCGTGCTCAATTTGACCGATGACCGCTTCATCACCACGGGCACCCAGGTCGATGCCGTCGGCGCAACGTCCGTGACCTATTCCAAGCCACGCGAGTTCTACCTATCTGCTCGCGTAAAGTTCTGACCTCTGACTTGCTCGGCCTGTCCCGGCGCCACCGCGCTCCGGGGCAAGCCGATACGATACGTCCGCATCCGCATTTGCCGTGCGCGTGGAGTACCGATAGGAATCGGACCGCGCCGACGCCTGATGCAAACAGAAATAGACCGTGACCTGCAGCACCTCCTTGGCAGTGGCGACCTGGCAGGAGATTTTGGTGCTGCAGGAAGAGAGGGATATCTGGAAAAGAACAGTCGCGGGATTGACCGCCGTTGGGCGGTAGGAGCGCGTCGGGCCGTGACGGAAAATGTAGGATTGCGACCGTCAGCAGACCGGCGGCGTGCTTATCCCGGTGAATTGCGATCCGCTAACGTTTGTGAGAGCGAGCAAACAGCGGCGCAGTCCGCAGCAACGACTGATCTGGAATTAACGGTTTCGATGATCTGCAACCTTTAGATCTGAGGCGGTGTCGGACCAAGGCTGCAGCTCACGGCGATGCCGAGCATGAACGACACTCCGGATGCGCATAACGCAGCCGCCAAACTGTCCGAGAAGGCGGAAGCACCTCAGAGCCCATAGCGACGATGTCATCGCACATGTCATTGCGGGGCTCGATTAGGAAGCCGTCAAGCCCGAAGGTGCGACCTTGTAGAGGCGATCTGGCCGGGTTCAGCGAGCTCCGGCGAAAGATTCGAACGGCAACGCAACGCCGTCTAGCGAGTCCTCGAATATACGCGCACAGAGAGCCCACTGGAATCTTGCCGATTTTATGCCAATGAATCCAGTAAGTTAAACGCATTGTATTTTGGTCGGGGAGACAGGATTCGAACCTGCGACCCTCTGCTCCCAAAGCAGATGCGCTACCAGGCTGCGCTACTCCCCGAGCCGAGCGGCGGCTCTATCGCTTTGTGTGCAGGAGGGCAATCCGGCAAACGGCGCGAACATGAAAAGGGCGGCTCCGACCGAACGGAACCGCCCTTGACCAATCTACAAGAAAAAGCCGTCTTAGTGAGCGGCGTTCATCTCGTTCGACGCGTTCGACATGGTGTTGGCAGCCATCGACATGTTGTCGGCGGCATTTTCCATGGCGTTGGCGGCGGCATTCATCTCGGGCTCGTTGACGACGACCGCGTTCGACGCGTTGTTCTCTTCGGCAGCGGGCTTCTCACCGCACGCAGCGAGAGCCATCAGGCCAGCTGCTGCGAAGACAATAGCGATCTTGTTCATTGTTAAAAGGCTCCCATAGCAACAACCCGCGCACAGGGTCATTGCCCATGCACGAGTTCACCCCAATAACGTGTGCCATCTCCAAAGCAACGGATTTTTTACAACCTTTAAGGTCAGCTTTACCGTCCTCGGGGTGGACCAGCGCGTTTGCCATCGCGCGCGCCCTCGGCTAGGAGCAGCGCGGTCGGATGCCGCTCAAGGCGGCTGATCCCCTAGCAGATTCGGAGAGCCAAAGCCAATGGCCGTGCAATATTCCTTCGTGATGAAGGGTCTGACCAAGACCTTCCCCGGTGCGCAAAAGCCTGTTTTCAATAACATCCACCTGCAGTTCCTGCCCGGCACCAAGATCGCCGTGATCGGCGTGAACGGCGCGGGCAAGTCGACGCTGATGAAGGTGATGGCGGGCCTCGACACGGATTTCGTGGGCGAGGCCTGGGCGGCCGAGGGCATCCGGGTCGGCTATCTGCCACAGGAACCGCAGCTGGACACCAGCAAAACCGTCATTGAAAATGTGAAGGACGGTGTGCGCGGCGTCGCCGACCTGGTCGACCGATTCAACGAGATCAGCACGATCATGGGCGACCCGCCGGAGGACTGCGATTTCGATTCGCTGATGACCGAGATGGGCGAACTGCAAGAGAAGATCGACGCGGTCGACGGCTGGACGCTCGACAACCAGCTTGAAATTGCCATGGAGGCGCTGCGCTGTCCGCCGGGCGACTGGTCGGTCGAGAATCTTTCGGGCGGCGAGCGTCGCCGCATCGCCCTGTGCCGGCTCCTGCTTGAAAAGCCCGACATCCTGCTGCTCGACGAACCGACCAACCATCTTGACGCCGAAAGCGTCCAGTGGCTCGAACAGCACCTCATCAACTATACCGGCAACGTCATTCTCGTCACCCACGATCGCTACTTCCTCGACAATGTCGTCGGCTGGGTGCTGGAGCTGGACCGGGGCAGGGGCATTCCGTTCGAGGGCAACTATTCGGCCTGGCTTGAGGCGAAGGCCAAGCGGATGGAGCAGGAGGAGCGCGACGAAGCGGGCCGCCAGAAGGCGATCAAGGAGGAGCTGGAGTGGATCCGCCAGTCCCCCAAGGCCCGCCAGACCAAGTCCAAGGCCCGCATCCGCGCATTTGACGAACTGGTCGAAAAGCAGGAGGCACGCGCCCCCGGCAAGGCGCAGATCGTCATCCAGACCCCTGAACGCCTCGGCGGCAAGGTCATTGAGGCAAAGGGTCTCACCAAATCCTATGGCGACAAGCTGCTGTTCGAGGGGCTGGATTTCCTGCTGCCGCCCGGTGGCATCGTCGGCGTGATCGGTCCCAACGGCGCCGGCAAGTCGACGCTGTTCCGCCTCATCACCGGACAGGAGAAGCCCGATGCGGGCACGATCGAGGTCGGCGAAACGGTCAGGCTCGGCTATGTCGACCAGAGCCGCGACGCGCTCGATCCCAATCACAATGTCTGGGAGGAAATCTCGGGTGGCCATGACCTCATGACCATCGGCAAGCATGAGTTGCAGACTAGGGCCTATGTCGGCGCGTTCAACTTCAAGGGCGTCGACCAGCAGAAGAAGGTCGGCCAGCTCTCAGGCGGCGAGCGCAACCGCGTCCACATGGCCAAGATGCTCAAGGAGGGCGGCAACGTCCTGCTGCTCGACGAACCGACCAACGACCTCGATGTCGAGACGCTGCGCGCGCTCGAGGATGCGCTGGAGAATTTCGCGGGATGCGCCGTGGTCATCAGCCACGACCGCTTCTTCCTCGACCGGCTCGCGACTCACATTCTCGCCTTCGAAGGCAACAGCCATGTCGAATGGTTCGAGGGCAATTTCGAGATGTATGAGGAGGACAAGCGCCGCCGCCTCGGCGACGCGGCCGATCGCCCGACACGCCTCGCCTACAAGAAGCTGACGCGCTGAAAAGCCGGATCACCGGGGGGCAGGCCATGCCCCCCGGGGCACCACAGGGGCGTCACCAACCGGGCGGTTATACGCATAGGTCCAGACGGATACGCCGCTCGTCGTAACGAGGCGTGCCCGGATATATTCCGATCCTGCCGGGTCGGCGGGATCGAACAGCTCATAGGCGTCCATGTCATCGAGAACCTGCGCGTCAAGCGGGCGCAGCAGAACGCCAGCGACCGTGTCGTCGCCGCCAGGCATCAGCCCCGGATAATCGCCAAGATTGTAGAGCGTGCCGTGCACGCGGTCAGGCCCGATGACACTGACCCGGTCGTCCAGCCCCAATTCCGCGAAGCCGGCGAAGCCCGGCTTTAACAGCCCGTAGACGAACACGGGCAGGGCCGTTTCGATCACACTGCCGGCGCGAACTGCCCCGTCGCCTCGTCAAGGACATGCAGCACGCCATCGAAGATCGCGAAACGCGCGCCGATGAGTTCGAGCTCGCCCGCCGCCTCCTTCTGCCGGATGCAGGGAAAGCTGCGCAGGTTGGCCAAGCTGACCTTGACCGCTTCATTCTCCATTGCACGCTGGGCATCGCGGCCGTGATCGTCGCCATGCACGGCGATGACCTTCTCGCGCGCTTCATCGAGCATTTCGATCCAGTCGGCGATGAAACCGCCTTCGCCGCGCTCGGCGCCGCGCAGTTCGGCTGTCAGGGCCGCGGTGCAGCCGCCGCACAGGCCATGGCCCATGACGACGATCTGCTTGACCTTCAGCACCTGCACCGCGAATTCGAGCGCGGCGGACACGCCGTGGCGCCCCGGTGTCGTCTCGAACGGCGGCACCAGCGCGGCGACGTTGCGCACGACGAAGATTTCGCCGGGCTTCACGTCGAAAATCTGGGAGGGATCGACCCGGCTATCCGAGCAGGCGATCACCATCACTTCGGGGCTCTGCCCCTCGGCCAGATCGCTCCAGCGGTCGCGCTGCGCGACCCATTCGCTACCCCGGAAGCGGCGGTAACCCTCCAGCATGTCAGCAAAGCCAGTCATGATCCGTCCCTTGCCGCAACAAATGGGGGCTGGCAAGCCGGTCGGCGGATCGCTATCTCAGACGCATGAACCAGATGATACCGCCGCCCGGCGCACGGCCGCGCAAGCCCGACTGGATCCGAGTCAAGGCACCCGGCAGCAAGGGATTTGCCGAGACAAGCCGCCTGCTCAAGGCCAAGGGTCTCGCCACGGTCTGCGAGGAAGCCGCCTGTCCCAATATCGGCGAGTGCTGGACCAAGAAACACGCCACGGTGATGATCCTGGGCGATACCTGCACCCGCGCCTGCGCCTTCTGCAACGTCAAGACCGGGATGCCCCGCGCTGTCGACCCGCAGGAGCCCCAGCATACGGCGGATATCGCGGCCGAACTTGGCCTAGAGCACATCGTCGTCACCTCGGTGGACCGTGACGACCTGCCGGACGGCGGCGCGTCGCAGTTCGTCAAGGTCATCGAGGCGATCCGGCGCACGGCCCCGTCCACGACCATCGAGATACTGACGCCTGATTTTCGCAACAAGCACGAGCAGGCGGTGGAGGCGATCGTCGCCGCGCGGCCGGATGTGTACAATCACAACCTCGAGACGGTGCCCAGGCTGTATCCCACCATCCGGCCCGGCGCGCGCTATTATGCGTCGCTGCGCCTCCTCGAAACGGTCAAGCGGCTCGATCCGACGATCTTCACCAAGTCGGGCGTGATGCTGGGTCTGGGCGAGACCCGGCTCGAGGTGCATCAGGTGATGGACGACATGCGCTCGGCCGACATCGACTTTCTGACCATGGGCCAGTATCTCCAGCCGACCCGCAAGCATGCCGAAGTGGCCGAGTTCGTCACGCCCGATGCTTTCAGGGCCTATGGCGCCATCGCGCGGGCCAAGGGCTTCCTTCAGGTGGCGTCCAGCCCGCTCACCCGCTCCAGCTATCACGCTGGCGACGACTTCGCCCAGATGCGCGCTGCGCGAGAGGCGCAGCTTGCACGCGCCGGAGCCGCCTAGTGCCGCGCCACGCAGAGACGCGCCGACTTCCCTACACGCCGGAGCAGATGTTCGACCTCGTCGCCGACATCGCCTCCTATCCCGCGTTCCTGCCCTGGATCAGTGCCATGCGGGTGCGGTCCCGGACCGATACGGAGGCCGTGGCGGACATGATCGTGGGCTTCAAAGGCCTGCGCGAAAGCTTCACCTCCCGGGTGAAAATGGAGCGGCCTGCCTCGGTGCGTGTAGACTATGTCGATGGTCCGCTGAAGCATCTGACGAACGACTGGCGGTTCCGGCCCGATGACAAGGGCGGCGTGCTGATTGATTTCGAGGTCGATTTCGCGTTCAAGTCGAAGCTGTTCGAAATGCTGGCGGGCCAGATGTTCGACAAGGCGCTGCGCAAGATGATCGGCGCATTCGAGGCGCGGGCGGAAACGCTTTACGGCGTTTCGGAGGCGGAGACGGGCAACAGCAGCTCCAGCGCGCACAACGCCGCCTGAAGGCGAACGCCAGCGCGTCCATTGTCCTCAAAAGTGCGCATGTCGGAATGTTGCTCCTCGTTGCCGTCGCTGTTTTCCGCGCGGGCAAATACGACCGTGCCGACAGGCTTCTGCTCCGATCCGCCGCCAGGTCCGGCCACGCCGGTAATGGCAACCGCAACGTCCGCGCCGCTTTTTTCAAGCGCGCCATGCGCCATGGCCCAGGCTGTCGCGATAGACACGGCGCCGAACGTCTCCAGCACGTCGGCGTTGACGCCAAGCAAGCTCTGCTTCGCGTCGTTGGAGTAGGTCACAAACCCGCTTTCCAGCACGGCAGAGGCGCCGGGCACCTCGGTGAGTGCGGCGCAGACCAGACCCCCGGTGCAGCTTTCCGCAACCGCGATGCGGCGCCCGATCGCGCTGTTTTCCGCCACGACACGGTGCGCGAGCGCGACAAGGGCGGGGGGCAGGAGGCTGTCCATGGCGGGTCGTCCTTCGTTCAGAAACCGTCCGGAAGGGCAAGGGTTGCAACGGCTTGGGCAGCGATGCCCTCGCCACGGCCGGTGAAGCCCAGTCCCTCTGTGGTGGTTGCCTTGACACTGACACTATAGGGGGAAATTGCCAAAATTTCGCCAAGACGCGCGCGCATCGCCTCGCGGTGCGGGCCGATTTTCGGCGCCTCGCAGATGATCGTCACGTCGATATGCACGATGCGCCCGCCGCGCGCCGCTACCCGATCCCGGGCGAAGGCAAGGAAACGGTGCGAGGGCGCGCCCCGCCACTGCGCATCGCTCGGCGGAAAATGCGCGCCGATGTCGCCCTCGGCGAGCGCGCCGAGAATGGCATCGACCAGCGCATGAATGGCGACGTCGGCGTCGCTGTGCCCGGCGAGCCCCTCATGGTGAGGCAGTTCGACACCGCACAGCCAGAGCGGGCGCCCCGGCTCGAGACGGTGCACGTCGTAACCGATGCCGGTGCGGAACGTCTCGCCCAGCCCGTTGAGCGCCGCCACGCGGACGAAGTCTTCGGCCATGGTGATCTTCTCCATCCTCGCGTCGCCCGGAACGAGATGAACCGCACAGCCGAGCGCGCGGACCATCTGGGCATCGTCGGTGGCATCCCGGTCGGTCGGCCAGACGGCATGGGCCTGGCGCAGCGCGTCGAACAGGAACGCCTGCGGTGTCTGGACGCGGCAAAGGCCGTCGCGCGGCACAATGTCGCCGGCAATGCCGTCGCCGTCGCGCAGCAGGGTGTCAGCCACCGGCACGACGGGGGTAGCGCCGGCTGCGCCGTCCGCAAGCCTGTCCAGAAGAGCAGCGATGACCGCAGGCGGAACGAACGGCCTCGCGGCGTCGTGTATCAGAACATGGGTGGGCGGGGACGGGCACCCGGCGAGATGATCGAGCGCCCGCGCAACCGAGTCCCGCCGGCTCGCGCCGCCTGCAATGACGGTATCCGCGCCGTCCATGTCCGTATCCGCAAGCCGGTCGGGTGCGACGACGAGCAGGACGTCCGAAACATCCGGGCACGCGCGCAGGCTGGCAATGGCATGGCCGATCAGCGTCCTGCCGCCCAGCCGCCGATATTGTTTGGGAAGGTCGCCGCCAGCCCGGGCGCCAACGCCCGCCGCAAGCACGATGGCCGTCACGCGGCCTGCCCCCAACCTGCCTAGCGTTGTCATGGCGGCGCGCCATAGACCAGGTCAAGCTTGTCGGCCAGCGCCTTTCGCGATAGATGAGCCGGATTTTCAAGGCTCGTGAGAATGTCCCGCCTCGCACCCATCCGCATCGGCCCCGTCACCATCGAGATGCCGGTCATTCTGGCCCCCATGACGGGCGTGACCGACATGCCGTTTCGCACGTTGGTGCGCCGCTACGGCTCGGGCCTCAATGTGACCGAGATGATCGCTTCGCCCGCGATGATCCGCCAGACCCGTCAGTCGTTGCAAAAGGCGGCCTGGGACGCCGTGGAGGAGCCCGTTTCCATGCAGCTCGCCGGCTGCGATCCCAATGAAATGGCCGAGGCGGCAAAGCTGAACGCGGACAGGGGTGCCGCGATCATCGACATCAACATGGGTTGCCCGGTGAAGAAGGTCGTCAATGGCGACGCGGGGAGCGCGCTGATGCGCGACCTGCCGCTGGCCGCGCGCCTCATCGACGCCACGGTGAAGGCGGTCGACGTGCCGGTGACGGTCAAGATGCGCATGGGCTGGGACCATGCCAGTCTCAACGCGCCCGAATTGGCGCATATCGCCGAGGATCTTGGTGCCCGGATGATCACCGTCCATGGCCGCACCCGCTGCCAGATGTATAAGGGCACGGCTGACTGGCGCTTTGTCGCCAGGGTCAAGGATGCGGTGCGGCTGCCCGTCATCGTCAATGGCGACATCTGTTCCATCGAGGATGCGGAGACGGCGCTGGCGCAGTCCGGCGCCGATGGTGTCATGATCGGCCGGGGCGCCTATGGTCGGCCATGGCTGCTTGGGCAGGTGATGCACTGGTTCGCGCATCGGCAGCGGCGACCCGACCCGTCCCTGGAGGAACAGTATCATCTCATCATCGGCCACTATCGTGCGATGCTCGACCATTATGGCGAGGGGGTCGGCGTCAACATGGCACGCAAGCACATCGGCTGGTATACGCGCGGTCTGCCTGGCTCGGCGGAGTTTCGCAACGCGGTCAACCAGATCGCCGACGCGCGGCAGGTGATCGAGATGCTCATCCGGTTTTACGAGCCGTTCCGCGCGCGCGCCGCCGCCTGAGCCCGCGCCGCAGGATGCCACGTTCAGGGCCGGGAGCCGATCCGCAAGACATAGGGGCCAGCTTTGCCTCGCATCCCGTCGCGACTTTGGTGACGGACGGGGAAGGGCGCATCCGCTCCGCCAATGCCCGCGCCGAAAGTCTCCTGAATATGGCGCGATCGGCGCTGATGGGCAGCGACATAGCCAAGGTGCTGCGGGTCGCGGACGGCACCATGGACGCGCATTTCTGGCACACCGAAAAGCCGCTGTCGGCCTATGATGTCCGCATCCATGCCGGGCGTCAGGCGGCCGTTGACATGGACATACTGATCAACCCGCTGTCGGCCCCGGCCGGATGGCGGGTGATCGCGCTTCATATCCACGGCCAGCCTCATGCCATCGGCTTTCGCCGGCCGCCCAGCGCGACATTGTCCGCCATCGGCGCGGCGGCAATGCTGGCGCATGAGATCAAGAATCCGCTGTCCGGTATCCGGGGCGCGGCCCAGCTGATCGAGGGCGCGGTGAGCAGCTCCGAGCATCATCTGACCCGGCTGATCGTCGCGGAGGTCGACAGGGTGGCCCTCCTCATCGACCGGATGCAGGGCTTTACAAGCGAACAGCCGCCCGCCAGCAGCAGCCAGAACATCTACCCCATGCTGGACCGCTCGATCGACATAGCCGAGGCTGGCTTTGCGAGCAGGACGACGCTTGTCCGCCATTATGATCCCTCGCTGCCGGAAGCTTTGGTGGACGCCGATCTGCTTGTGCAGGTGATGATCAACCTTCTGAAGAACGCAGCCGAGGCCGTCGCAGGCATGGCGGAGGGACGGGTTGTCGTCTCGACGGCGTTTCGTCACGGCTTCTCGGTGACGCGATCAGGCGGCGGCCCGCCGATCAGCCTGCCGATCGAGGTGCAGATCATGGACAATGGGCCGGGCGTGCCGGACAGCATCCGCGACGCCCTGTTCAATCCGTTCATCACGACGAAGCGCACCGGTCAGGGCCTTGGCCTGGCACTCGTGGACAAGCTGATGCGCGACATGGGTGGCCTTGTGCAATATGATCGGCAGGATGGCGGCAAGCCGGGTGAGGCGTGGACAATTTTCCGCCTGCTGCTGCCAATGGGAGGACGCAAATGACAGGTGGCTCGGGTCGGCGCATCCTCGTCGTCGATGACGATCAGGCGGTTTGCGTGGTCATCGCCGAATCGCTCAAGCGACGCGGCTATTCCGTCAGGACGGTCACGACGATTGCGGAGCGGCGGGCACAGCTTGCCGAGTTCCGGCCCGAACTGCTCATCAGCGACGTCATGCTGCCCGATGGCGACGGGCTTGACGATGTGGCGGACATTCTCGAACAGGAGCCGGCGCTCAGGATCATCATCCTGTCAGCGCAGAACACGCTCAATACCGCCGTCAGGGCAACCGCACAGGGCGCGTTCGAGTATCTGCCCAAACCCTTCGATCTCAACGACCTCAATCACGCCGTGGAGGCGGCGCTGGGGGCGGGGCCAGCTTCGTCCGGCGACGGACCCGCCAGTGCGGGCGAGGATTTGCCGCTCATCGGCCGTTCGGCTGCCATGCAGGAGGTTTACCGCACGATCGCGCGCGTGATTTCCAACGATCTGTCCATCCTCGTGCTCGGCGAGTCGGGCACCGGCAAGGAGCTGGTCGCCGAGGCGATTCACAATCTGGGCGCGCGCAGCGAGCGGCCCTTTGTCGCAATCAACATGGCAGCGATTCCGCGCGAACTGATCGAAGCGGAGCTGTTCGGCTACGAAAAGGGCGCCTTCACCGGCGCCGCCACCCGCACCGCGGGCAAGTTCGAACTGGCGCAGGGCGGAACGCTGTTTCTCGACGAGATCGGCGATATGCCGATGGAGGCGCAGACCCGCCTGCTCCGCGTGCTCCAGTCGGGCGAGGTGACGACGGTCGGCGGCACGCGGCCGCTCCGGGTCGATGTGCGCATCATCGCCGCCACCAATCAGGACCTGGTTTCGCTGATCGGCGAAGGGCGGTTTCGCGAAGACCTCTACTATCGCCTCAATGTCGTGCCGATCCACCTGCCAGCACTTCGTGACCGCGCCGACGACGTACCCCTGCTGGCACGGCATTTCCTAGAGCAGGCCGCGCAGGAGGGGCTACCGCGCAAGGCCCTGTCCGACGAGGCGGCGGCGCTGCTTCGCCTCTACAGCTGGCCCGGCAACGTGCGCGAGCTCAAGAACCTGATCCAGCGGCTGACCGTTCTCGCGCGGGACATCGTAATCGGTCCGGAACTGCTTCGGCAGGTGCTGTCCGTTGACGATCTTGCCGAACCGAGGGCGACGGCAAGCATCGACCAGCTGCGCGAGTCGGTGAGGCGGTGGACCCGCGAGCATCTCACCATCGGTGCCAGCAAGAGCCAGACCAACATGCACGACATGCTGCTGGCATCCGTCGAGCCCGTGCTCTTTGCCGAAACGCTCGCGGCGGTCGACGGCAACCAGATCAAGGCAGCGGCGATGCTGGGGATAAACCGCAACACGCTGCGCAAGAAGCTCACGGAATATAATATTGATCCCGCCCAGCGGGCACCGCGGGGATGGGCTGGCCAAAGCACGGGATCGCCATGATGCAAAACTATCACATCGTCCCATAATGGTGCTTGTCAGCTGAGGGCAAAGTGGTAATTCTGCAACATGCATGGGGCAGGACATGACGGCGCACAGCTGACGTCCGCGACGGCGCAAAGCGGCGAAGGTCGCCCGTCCGCACGCATGCACCTTGTCGCGGAACTGGGCACGCTGCTGACTTTCTGCATCACTGCGGGGCTCAGCTACTGGACGATCGACGGCGCGACGGACAGCGACCGGCTTCTCTCCGCGCCCCTCGTGGCGCTCCTCCTCGTCATGAACCTGGTGCCGGCGCTGGCGCTCCTTGTCCTGATCGCGCGTCGCGTCGCGCGGCAGCGGGCGGGGGCCAGCCTCGTCGGCGGCGAGGGACGGATGCATGTGCGGCTGGTGGCGCTGTTCTCGATCATCGCCGCCGTGCCGACGCTCATGGTGGTGATCTTCGCCTCGCTGCTGTTTCAATATGGCGTGCAGTTCTGGTTCTCGGACAGCGCGCGCTCCATGCTTCAGAACGCGAGTGACCTCGCGCGTGGCTATTATCAGCAGAATTTGAAGGAAGTGGGGGACGAGACGGTCACCATGGCGGGCGATCTGCGCGACTATCTCGCGCAGTCGACCATCGCCAGCCCCACCTTCGCCGAGGGCTATATCTATCAGGTCGTGACGCGCAAACTGAACCGCTCCTCGATCATCGAGATCGGCAAGGACGGGATCGCGCGCACCGCTGCGACCGTGGACCCGGACGCGCGGCCCGCCGCCGACCTGATCGCACCCGATGTCATCAAACGGCTGAGGGCGGGGGAGCCGGTCGTCGTCGCCGCAAAGCCCCGTCAAATCGAAGCGGTTACGCTGCTCTATCCCAATTCGAGCATCTTCCTCTATGCCACCCGCGACAGCGAGGCGCCTGCCTTCAGCCAGATGGAGCGCGCGCAGGCGGTGCTGCGCGACTATGACGCCTTCGCCGCGCGGTCGCGCCAGCTTCAGATCCGGTTCAACCTAGCGCTGTTCGTCGGCACGCTGGCGCTTGTCGCCTTTGCGGTGTGGGTCGCGCTGGGGGTCGCTGACCGCGTCGTCCGGCCGGTCGGCAAGCTCGTCGACGCGGCCCGGCGCGTGACGTCCGGCGACCTGTCGACGCGGGTAGACGGCCCCCATGCCCCGGATGAGATCGGCACGCTCGCCAGCACGTTCAACCGGATGACGCAGAGGCTGGAGGCGCAGACCAGCGCGCTCGTCAACGCCAACAACCAGCTCGACAACCGCCGCGCCTTCATCGAGGCCGTTCTGTCCGGCGTTACCGCAGGGATCATCTCCGTCGACCAGACAGGGGTGGTGCGCCTTCTGAACAGCTCCGCCCGCGCGATATTCGGCGACGAGGGGGCGGAGGCGGAGGGGCGCCCCCTGCGCGAGGTGGCGCCAACTCTGGCGCAGATGCTGGCAGGTCGGGAAACGGCGGATATCGTCCAGATCAGGGTCGGGCCGGAGGTCCGCACCCTCGCGGTCAAGGTGGTCGCGGACGCCGCCGGTCATGTCCTGACCTTCGACGACATCACCCAGCAGCTGCTCGACCAGCGCCGCGCCGCCTGGTCCGACGTCGCCCAGCGGATCGCGCATGAGATCAAGAATCCTCTGACGCCCATACAGCTCGCCGCTGAGCGGTTGCAGCGCCGCTATGGCAAGGATCAGGAGAATGACGGCGGCACGTTCCGGCGTCTCACGGAGACGATCGTGCGGCAGGTCAGCGACCTCAGGCGCATCGTCGACGAATTCTCCTCGTTCGCGCGCATGCCAAAGCCCATTTTCAGGCCGGAATCGCTCGACGACATCGTCCGCCACGCGCTGTTCCTGCACGAAGTCGGGCATCCCGACATCCGTTTCACGTATGTCAACGATGCCCGCGATGCCGAACTGGTCTGCGACCGAAGGCAAATCGGCCAGGCCCTCACCAATCTCGTCAAGAATGGCGTGGAAGCCATCGAACAGCGGCATCGGCCTTCGGGGGAGGGCGAAGCCGGGCATGTCCGGCTGCATCTGGCCCGCAACGGCGACGGCATATCCGTCTCGATAACCGACAATGGCGTCGGCCTGCCCGAGGAGCGCGGCCGCATCCTCGAACCCTATATGACGACTCGCGCCAAGGGCACCGGCCTTGGCCTCGCCATCGTCAGGAAGATCGTGGAGGAACATCTCGGCACGATCCGCCTCGAGGACGCGGAAGGCGGGGGCACGCGGGTGATCCTGACCTTCGACAGTATCCGGCTCGCACGCCTCGCCGAGCAGGACATGGACGGAGCAACCACGGGGCTGGAAACAACCGATGGCGCTTGATGTACTGATCGTTGATGACGAGGCCGATATCCGCGAACTCGTGGCGGGTGTGCTGGAAGACGAGGGCTTTGCGCCCCGAACCGCCGCCAACAGCGACGACGCTCTGACCGCCCTGGACGAACGGCGGCCATCCCTCGTCATCCTCGACATCTGGCTGCAGGGGTCGCGCCTCGACGGGCTGGAGTTGCTGGACGAAATCAAGCGCCGCGACGCCAGCATTCCGGTCCTCATCATCTCCGGCCATGGCAATATCGACACAGCGGTCGCCGCGATCCGCAAGGGGGCGGTGGATTTCATCGAAAAGCCCTTCGAGGCGGACCGGCTGCTGCACCTCGTCGCGCGCGCGACGGAGACGGAACGGCTTCGCAGGGAGAATCAGGCCCTGCGCGCACAAGTCGGGCAGGATGACGAGTTGACCGGCACCAGTCAGGCCATCAACCAGATTCGCGCGACCATCAAGAAGGTCGCGGGAACCGGCAGTCGCGTCTTCATCACCGGGCCGGCTGGCGTGGGCAAGGAGGTTGCGGCGCGCATGCTCCATAGCTGGTCGACGCGGGCGGACGCTCCGTTCGTCGTGCTCGCCTGCGCGTGCATGGACCCACACCGGGTCGAGGAGGCGCTGTTCGGCATCGAGGACAGCAATGGCACGCCCCGCCCCGGCCTTCTCGAACAGGCGCATGGCGGCACGCTCTATCTCGACGAAATTGCGGATATGCCGCTCAATACGCAGGCCAAGGTGCTGCGCGTGCTCACCGATCAGAGCTTTTCGCGCGTCGGGGGACAGCGGCAGGTGAAGGTCGACGTGCGCGTGATCTCCTCCACCGCGCGCGACCTCAAGGCGGAGATCGAGCGTCAGGCATTTCGCGAGGACCTCTACTACCGGCTCAACGTCGTGCCGCTTGCCATCCCGCCGCTGGAGAGCCGGCGAGACGATATCCCGCCGCTCATCGCGCATTTCCTCGCGCGGTTCGCGGCCGAGCGCCGCGTGGCGACTCCCGAAGTCTCATCGGCTGCGCTCGCCGCGCTGCAGGGGTCAGCCTGGCCGGGCAATGTCCGCCAGCTGCGCAACGTGATTGAACGCACCCTGATCCTGGCGCCTGCGGGCACGGCGCGAATCGAAAGCGACATGCTGCCGGTTGAAGGGTTGGCAGAGGACGACCGGGACGGCTTCGTTTCAGGCGCGCTGATCGGCGCACCGCTGCGCGAGGCACGGGAATATTTCGAGCGTGAGTATCTGCGGGTCCAGATCAAGCGATTTTCCGGCAACATCTCGCGCACGGCCAGCTTCATCGGGATGGAGCGGTCGGCACTCCATCGCAAGCTCAAGATGCTTGGGCTAACAGACGACCGGGAGGGCTGACCGGGGTCATCCCGGCTGCGCCGATTTCCCCTCTACCCATCACCCGGCAAAAGCACTATTGTGCACTGCACATAGTTTGACATGAGGCTGAGCTCGGCTGGCTGGCATGGCCGGTCCGACGCTCAGCGACGGCGTGAACGCGGGTCACCCCGCCAATAATGGAGTGCTGATAAATGGCCGAAAAAATCAACAACCTTCAGGATCTGTTCCTGAACACGCTGCGCAAGACGAAAACGCCGGTGACCATGTTTCTGGTCAAGGGTGTCAAGTTGCAGGGTATCATCACCTGGTTCGACAACTTTTCGGTGTTGCTCCGCCGCGACGGCCAGACCCAGCTTGTCTACAAGCACGCCATCTCCACTGTCATGCCCGCGCACCCCATGGAACTGGAGCCCATTCGCAAGAGCTTCGAAGCCAATGAGCGCAAACCGCGCCTGCTTCAGGAAATCTTCCTGAACGCCGTCTATGCGAGCGAAGAGAATGTCACCATGTTCCTCGTGAACGGGGTGATGCTCCAGGGTGAAATCGCCGCTTTCGACCTGTTCTGCATGCTGTTGCAGCGCGACGGCATGGTTCAGCTTGTCTACAAGCACGCCATCTCGACCGTACAGCCCGCGCATCCGCTCGACCTGTCGGGCGAGGACGACGACGCCGACGAGGACTGACCCGCAATTTCGGATTTCCTTGAACGCGAAGAGGTCACCCGCGGCGCGCGGGCGGTGATCGCCCATGCCGATCTGCGTGGACGGCAGGACCGCGATGTCGATGCCCGGCTGGAGGAGGCGAGGGGACTTGCCCTCGCCATCGGGCTCGACGTGCGCGCATCGCGCGCGTTTCGCGTGCGCGCACCGCGGCCGGCCACACTGTTTGGCGCGGGGCAGGCGGAAGAGCTTGCGGCGATGGTGATGGACTCCGGCGCGGAGCTGCTTGTCGTCGACAACAGCCTGACGCCGGTTCAGCAGGCCAATCTGGAGAAGACCACCAACGCCAAGGTGATCGACCGAACCGGGCTGATCCTCGAAATTTTCGGTGAGCGCGCCGCCACCGCGGAAGGGCGGCTACAGGTCGAGCTGGCGCATCTCGATTATCAGGCGGGGCGGCTGGTGCGCAGCTGGACCCATCTCGAGCGGCAGCGCGGCGGTTTCGGCTTTCTCGGCGGGCCGGGCGAAACCCAGATCGAGGCGGACCGCCGCATGATCCGCGACCGGATGGCGCGCATCCGGCGCGAACTCGATCAGGTGAGCCGCACCCGCAGCCTGCACCGGCAGCGGCGGCAGCGGGCGCCGTGGCCTGTCATCGCATTGGTCGGCTATACCAACGCTGGCAAATCGACGCTCTTCAACCGGTTGACCGGCGCCGAGGTGCTGGCGCAGGACATGCTGTTCGCCACGCTCGACCCGACCATGCGCGCAATCAGCCTGCCTGGCGTCGGCAAGATCATCCTGTCCGACACCGTGGGGTTCGTTTCGGACCTGCCGACCCAGCTCGTCGCCGCTTTTCGCGCGACACTGGAAGAGGTTGTCGCCGCCGACCTCATCCTCCACGTGCGCGACATCGCACATGCCGACAGCGACGCGCAGCGCGGCGACGTGCTGGCGGTGCTCACCGAACTCGGCGTGGCCACCGATGGGGCCAGCTCACCCCTGCTGGAGGTCTGGAACAAGATCGACCTGCTCGGCGCGGAGGAACGCGACGCCACCGCAGAACGCGCGGCGCGTTCCAACGCTGTGCTGATTTCGGCCTGGACGGGCGAGGGGATGGATGCCCTGTCAGCCGCGATGCGCGATCGCGTGGCTGGCGATCTGAGGGATCAGGCGATCACGCTGGGTGCGGAGGAGGGGGCGGCCCTCGCCTGGCTCCATGCGCATGGCGATGTCCTTGAGGAAGCGAGTGGGGCGGATGGACGCATCGCCCTGCGGGTTCGCCTGTCCGGGAGCGACCGGGCACGCTTCGACGCGCGCTTCGGTGAGCGGGACGGGTCGGGGGAAGGGGTTATTGCTCCGTCGCCTTGACCGCCTGCCACAGCGCCTCTTTCGCGGCGAGGTCGAGCGCGGCGAACGCGTCCCCGCTGGCGGCCTCCATCGCGCGGAACCGCCGCTCGAACTTCACATTGGCGCGGCGCAGCGCCGTTTCCGCGTCGACCCCGAGATAGCGCACCAGATTGACGACCGCAAAGAGCAGATCGCCAGCTTCCTCCTCAACCGACGCCGGGTCGGGCGCCTCGGCCAGCTCGATCATCTCCTCGGCGATCTTTGCCTTGACGCCCTCGATGTCCGGCCATTCAAAGCCGGTGCGCGCGGCGCGCTTCTGTAGCTTTTGCGCCCGCAAAAGAGCGGGAAGGGCTGTCGCCACACCCTCGAGCGCGCTGGTCGCCCCGGCGGCGTCGCGCTCCCCGGCCTTGATCGCCTCCCATCCGCCTTCGGCTGCGCCATCGCCAAAGACGTGGGGATGGCGCCGGGTCATCTTGCTCGTGATGCCCGTGATGACATCACCAAGGTCGAACGCGCCCAGTTCCTCGGCCATCCGGCTGTGAAACACCACCTGGAGGAGGAGGTCGCCCAGCTCGTCCTTCAGCGCGGCAAGATCGTGCCGCTCGATGGCGTCGGCAACCTCATAGGCTTCCTCGACCGTATAGGGCGCGATGCTGGCAAAATTCTGCTCGATATCCCACGGGCAGCCACATTCGGGATCGCGCAGCCGCGCCATCAAGTCGGCCAAGGGGTTTATGTCGGGGGTGGCATCACGAGAGACAGACATGCACAGTTCCGATAATATATATTATGTTAAATAGAGCGCCACCATGGTGATCGTTATCGCGGCTGCAATATCATCCTGCCGTCCTCCACGCGCCAGCTTTTGAGCTTTGCGAGAAAATTCATGCCGAGGATATTCACATCGCCGAGGCCTGCCGAAACGGCCACCGGCAGATCGCTGACCTGGATCGGCCCGATGTTCATCGCCGGGATTGTCATTCGGCGCGCCGTCATCGACCCGTTGGCGGTCTGAATGGTCATGGTCGCGTCCATCGGGCTTGCCACCAGCCCGAGCCGCTCGGCGGTCGCGTCCGACACGCCCGTGATGCTGGCGCCGCTGTCCACGAGGAACCGCAGACTGGACCCGTTAACGCTCGCCTCGACCCAGTAATGGCCATCCGGCCCCACAGGAATTTCCACCGCGCCGCCAGCCACGGCCGACGCACCGACCGGGCCGGAGGCCGCGCGTCCGTCCGGGGTCACCCGCACCGTGCCACCCCGATTGGCCTGCTTCCAGTTGTTGATGTGCGGCTCGAAGAAGGTGAACAGCAGATAGCCCGCCAGAAACAGCCCGATCCATCCCAGCGTCATTCCGACCAGCCGCCCGAGCGGCAGCCGCCTGGCGACGAGCGCGCTCAGCGGCAACAGCAGCGTGAGCAGGACGAGGATGGCGCGGGCGAGATCGTCGGTCGGCATGGCTAGTCGAGCACGACCCGCAGCCCGTCATGGCCGGGCTCAACGCCCCTGGGCAGTGCGCTGGCCAGCGTCGCATAGTCCATGCTGCTGTCCATATGGGTGAGGATCGCGCGTCTGACCCCTGTGGCCGCGATGGCGTCAAGCGTCAGGCCTAGATGGGCATGGGTCGGGTGCGGCCGCTCCCGCAGCGCGTCGACGATCCACAGGTCGAGCCTGTCATACAGCGCAAGCATGGCATCGGTCATTGCATGAAAATCCGTAGCATAGCCGAAGCTCCTGCCATCATGCTCGAACCGGAAGCCTGTCGAGAAAATGTCGCCATGCGGCTGGTCGACCGTCGACACGATGATGTCGCCGAGCGTGAACGAGCCCTCCGGCAGCACTTCCGGCGTAACAATCGGCGCATAATAGGTCCGGCCCTCGAAGGCATAGGCAAAGCGATGGGCGAGCGCGGTCAGTACCTGGGACCGTGCAAGCACAGGCACCGGCGCCCGGCCGTTGTGCGCGAGTTGCCGAAGATCGTCGAGGCCATGGCAATGATCGGCATGGTCATGCGTCCAGAGTACGGCATCGACGGTCGCGACATCGGCAGCCAGCAGCTGCGCGCGCATGTCCGGCCCGGTATCGACCAGCAGCCTTGTCGTGGGGCTCTCTACCAGCACGGATGCCCGCGTGCGCCGGTTGCGCGGCTCGGCCGGGTCGCACTGGCCCCAGTCGTTGCCGATCCGGGGAACGCCGGAGGACGTGCCGCACCCGAGCAGCGTGATCGTCAGCACATGCCCCTGCCCGGCCCGCCCCCGCATTTGGTAAACAGAGCGTTAAAATTAGCGCTGGTGAGCGTCGCAAGCTCTTCTACCGTCATGCCGCGCAGCGCCGCCAGAAATCTTGCCGTGTCCGTGACGAAGGCTGGCTCGCAGGTCTTGCCGCGATGGGGAACAGGAGCGAGAAACGGCGAGTCCGTCTCGATGAGCAGGCGTTCGGCCGGAATGCACCGGGCGGTGGCCTGCAGCGCCGTCGCGTTCTTGAAGGTGACGATGCCGGAGAGGCTGATGTAAAGGCCCAGCTCGAGCGCCACTCCGGCAAAGGCGTCGCTTGCGGTGAAACAGTGGATGACGCCTGTAAAGGTCCCCTTCCCCATCTCCTCGCATAGGATCATGGCCGTATCCTCCTCCGCCTCGCGCGTATGAACGACGAGCGGCAGGCCGGTCTCCCGCGCGGCGGCGATATGCGCGCGAAAGCTCTCGCGCTGGCGATCGCGGTCGCTGTGGTCGTAGTAATAATCGAGGCCCGTCTCGCCGATGCCGACGACGCGCGGATGCCGGGTGGCGTCGATTAGTCGATCGGCGTCAAGGTCCGGGTGATCGTCGGCTTCATGCGGGTGGATGCCGACCGTAGCCCACACGCCGGGCTCGCGCTCGGCCGCACCGATCACGGCGTCCCACTCGCTCGCGCGCGTCGAGATGTTGAGCATCTGCGTGACGCCAGACGCGCGCGCGCGGGCAAGGACGCCCCCGGCATCCTCCACCAGCCCCTTATAGTTGAGGTGGCAATGGCTATCGGTGAACATCAGGCCGGTTCGGCGGGCAGTTCAAGCCGTGGGAACAGAGGCGTCGGCGGCGCGATCCGGCATCCATCCGCGTGCATCGGCGCATACCAGTCGCCGCATATTGCGGCAAAGCCACGCACGTCCGGCGCAATAGCCATCTGATCGAGCAGCGCGGCCGAAGCCTTGGGGATGACGGGCATGATCCCCACCGCCAGCTGCGCGATTGCCTGCACCAGCACGGCAAGCACCGCCTCCATCCGTTGAGGATCGGTCTTGCGTAGCGCCCAGGGCGCCTCGGCATCAATATAGGCGTTGCAGGCGAACACGGCCTTGAGCCACAACTCGATGGCGAGATGCGGCGCCATGGCATCGAAGGCCTCGGGTATGTCGCGGGCCACCGCGTCGCTTACCTGGTCGATCAGGGCGCGATCCTGATCGGTGAGCGCCCCCTGCGCCGGCAACCGCCCGTCCAGATTTTTCGCGATGAAGCTCAACGTGCGCTGGGCGAGATTGCCGAAACTGTTGGCGAGATCAGAATTGCTTTTCTGAACAATGGCTTCCGCGCTGTAACTGCCATCGTTGCCGAAGCTGACCTCCGCCAGCAGAAAGTAGCGTAGTTGATCCACGCCGAAACGTTCGGCCAGTTCCAGCGGATCGGCGACATTGCCCACCGATTTCGACATCTTCTCGCCCCGGTTGAGCAGGAAGCCGTGGCCGAAAATCTGCGCGGGAAGAGGCAGGCCCGCGCTCATCAGGAAAGCGGGCCAGTAAACCGCGTGAAAGCGGACGATATCCTTGCCGATGACATGGCGGATATCGCCACCCTCGGACCACCACTTCGCCAGCCGATCGGGATCGTCCGGGAAACCGCAGCCGGTCAGATAGTTGGTCAGGGCGTCCACCCAGACATACATGATATGCGGCGGTGAGCCGGGCACCGCTACGCCCCAGTCGAAGCTGGTGCGCGAGACG
>CAZGVX010000026.1:0-1914 GCA_964529225.1 uncultured Sphingobium sp. | reverse complement strand
ATGCGGCGGTGAGCCGGGCACCGCTACGCCCCAGTCGAAGCTGGTGCGCGAGACGCTGAGGTCCGCCAGCCCGCCCTCGACAAAGCGCATCACCTCGTTTCGGCGACTCTCGGGCCGGATAAAGCCCGGTTGGGCATTATAGAGGTCGATAAGCGGCTGCTGATAGGCCGAGAGCCGGAAGAACCAGCTTTCCTCGACCGTCCATTCGACGGGCGTGCCTTGCGGCGACAGTTTTGCCCCGCCCTCCCCCTCGACAAGTTCCTCCTCGCCGTAAAACGCTTCGTCGCGGACCGAATACCAGCCCTCATAGCGCCCTAGATAAAGGTCACCCCGGGCCACCATCCGGTTCCACAGCGCCTGGGACGCGCGGTGATGCGCTGGCTCGCTGGTGCGGATGAAGCGGTCGTATCCGACGCCAAGTGCATCATCCATCTCTCTGAATTTGGCTGACATCTCGTCGGCAAGCGCGCCGGGACTGATGCCGCGCTCGCGGGCGGCCTGCGCCATTTTGAGGCCATGTTCGTCGGTGCCGGTCTGGAACCACACCTCGCGCCCCGCCATGCGCATCGCGCGGGCGATGGCGTCGGTCGCAATCGCCTCATAGGCGTGGCCGATGTGGGGGCGACCATTGGGATAGCTGATGGCGGTGGTGATCGTGACCGGGCGGCTCATGACACAGTCCTCTAGTCGAGCGCGGCACCCGTGCCTAGACCCTCTCCGGTGCCAGGCGCGCGACAATCCCGCACAAGCCGAACACGGTCGCGCCGGGGTCAAGGGAGAGGATCAGCGCGCCGCCGGCGAGGTCGGTCGCATCCGCCCACGCCCTCGCGGTCCGATCGTGGGTCACTGTCCGCCCGGCCCGCGCCCGGCGCGCCAGGAACTGCGGGACGAGATCGAGAAAGGCCACATAGCGCGCCTGCGCCGCCTTTGGCGCCAGCGCGCGCGCCAGGGCGACGCGCAAGCCGTTGGCGGGGTCGCCGGTCGTGGCGATGGCCTCCAGCGATGCCTCCAGGCCCGGCAGGTCGAGTGCCTGCATCGCCAGCGCCCTGCCCGGCGCGCCGTCCGCGAGGACAATGAGCCGGTCACGCTCGGCGCAGGACAGCTCCGGCGCCGCCTCCGCCAGAACCGCCCGCATGTCCGCCTCGCCAAGCGGCTGGAAGGCAAGCAGACGGCAACGTGAGCGGATGGTCGCAAGCAACCGGCCCGGTGCATGGCTGACAAGCAGGAAGATCGTGTCGCGCGGGGGCTCTTCGAGGTTCTTGAGGAGGGCGTTGGCAGCGCCACGCTCAAGGTCGTCAGCCGAATCGATGATGATGACCCGTCGCATGGCCATGGACGGCGCGAGATGGAGGAACTGCGACAGCTCGCGGATCTGGTTGACAGTGATGTTGCGGGCGAGTTCTGGGGCGTCCGTCTTGGTGCGCGTCTCGCGCGGCGCCCTCCGCACCAGCGCGAGATCGGGATGCGTGCCCGCATCGACCAGCCGCGCGACGGGATCGTCAAGCGTGATCGCCAGAGGATCAGCGGGATCGTTCGCGCGCGTCGCCCCCAGCAGCAACTTGGCGACCTGATGCGCGATGCCGCTCTTGCCGATACCCTCCGGTCCGGCGAGCAGCCAGGCGTGATGGATGCGCTGTGCTGACAGGGCGCCGAGCAGCGCACCGATCGCCGCCGCCTGCCCGCGCCAGATCGTCATGGCGGCAGCAGGTCGGCCACCGCCGCCATGACCCGGCCGGAAACCTCGTCGATGGTCCCCGTTCCCTCGATCAGCCTGACGCGGGCCGGGTCCGCCTCGGCAATGGCGAGGAATGTCGAGGCGACATCGTTGTGATAGTCGTCGGAGCGCGCTGCGATGCGGTCTGTCGCCGTGCCGTCGCGCGCGCGCATGCGGGCGTCCGCGACGCTGAGGGGCAT
>CAZGVX010000025.1:23715-30869 GCA_964529225.1 uncultured Sphingobium sp. | reverse complement strand
ACAACGCGGTCGAGTCACGTGCCTCGACCGCGCTCGACCGCAAGCTCCACCAGACGATTGACGGCGTGGCGCGGGATATCGAGGCGCTCGCCTTCAACAAGGCGGTCGCGAAGATCTACGAACTCACCAGCGCGATCGAAAAGGCGGCGCCGTCCGCCAGCCGCGCCGCCGCGATCCGTGCGCTTGCGCTGCTGATCGCGCCCATGATGCCGCATCTCGCGGAGGAGGCCTGGGCCGAGTTCGGCGCAGGCGGGCTGATTGCCGACGCCGCCTGGCCCTCTGTTGATCCGGCGCTGCTGGTCGAGGACGAAGTCACCGTCGCCATCCAGGTGCAGGGCAAGCTGCGCGACACGTTGACCGTGCCCAAGGGCACGGACAAGGCGACGCTGGAATCGCTCGCGCTCGCCGCGCCCAATGTCGCGCGCACGCTGGACGGCGCCACGCCCAAAAAGATCATCGTCGTGCCCGACCGGCTGGTGAATCTCGTCCTGTGAGAATAGCGGCGCTTCTGGCGGGCCTCATGGCGCTTTCCGCCTGCGGGCTGCATCCGCTCTACGAGGGCGGCATGCGCGGCGCGGCGGCGCAGCGCCTCGGCGGCGTCACCGTCGAACCGATCGCGGGCAAGGCCGGCTGGCTCGTCCATAACGCCCTCACCGACCGGCTCGGCGCGATCCCCAAGGGACAGCCGCGCTATCGCCTCGTCGTGACGCTGGACGATGAGATCGAGGGTCTCGGCGTGCGCGCCAACGACAACATCACGCGCGAACGCCGGACGCTACGCGCCCGCTTCCAGCTTCGTGACGCGACCGCTGACGAGAGGGCGCCGCCGCTGCTCGATGAAACCGTCGGGTCGGACGCCGGCATCGACGTCGCAAGCAGCGAATATGCCACCGTCGCGGCCGAGGACAGCGCGCTTGAACGGCTTGCGGTGATTGTCGCCGACCGGATCATCGCGCGCATCGCGGTCGCCGACCGCCATATGGGCCAGTGAAGGCCGACAGGGGCTCCATCCTGCGCGCGCTGGACGCGCCGTCGCCGAACACCCGGCTGTTTCTGCTCTACGGGCCTGACGAGGCCGCCAGCGAGGCGCTGGCGAAACGCCTCGCCAAGGCCATGGGCGAGGATGCCGACCGCACCGACCTCAGCGGCGACCAGATCGCAAAGGACCCCGCCGCGCTCGTCGATGCCGCCGCCTCGATCAGCCTGTTCGGCGGCGCAAGCTGGGTGCGCGTGACCGGCGTCGGCGACGAATCGCTGGGCGCGGTCGAGGCGCTGCTTGCCGCCCCGGCGGCGGGCAATCCCGTGGTCCTGCTGGCCGGTGCGCTGCGCAAGGGGTCGAAGCTGCTCACCCGCTGCCTTGACGACCCGGCGGCGCTTTGTTTCGCGAGCTATCCGCCGAGTGAGCGCGACGCCGCCGAGCTTGTCATCGCCATGGGGCGGGAGCGGGGCCTTAGAGTCGACAGCGGCATCGCCCGCCGCATAGTCGAGGCGACGTCGGGCGAACGCGCGCTGATGGAGGGGGAGGTGGAAAAGCTCGCCCTCTATCACGATGCCGCGCCCGACCGCCCGGTCGAGGCAAGCCATGACGCGCTCGATGCCCTGTCGAGCGTGCATGCGGAGAGCGACGCCCCGGCGCTCGCGTCCCAGGCGCTTGGCGGCGACATCACCGGCCTCGCGCACGCGCTTGGCCGCTATCGGGGCGAGGGCGGCTCGCTCGCGGGTGTGGTGCGCATCGCGCTGTCCAAGGCGATGACGACAGCCGAAGTGCGGGCGGCGCTCGATTCGGGCAAGCCGCGCGATGCCGCCTTCCGGGTCGGGGGGCGACCGCTGTGGAAGGCCGAGGCGGAGGAGATGACCCGCCTCACGCGGCTCTGGACGGGCGAGGCGGTGGGCCGCGCCATCGAACGGCTTGGCGCGGCCGAAAAGGCGAGTCGTCTCTCGGGCGCGCTGGCCGAAACGCTGCTTGCCGAGGAGCTGCTGGCAGTGGCGAGGCAGGCCGCCCGCGCCCGCTGATATTCGCATTGAGTTCCGCACCAACCCTCACCCCCCACCCGGCCTCCCACAGCATAATCTCGCTGGGAGGCCGGGTGGGGGTGAGGGCCGGTGCCGATCGCCAGCGAAGCGACCCATTGCAACGGCCCGCCGCCGCATCCATATTCGCGGCCATGGACAAGATGCACCTGACCGACGCCGAATGGCGGGAAAAGCTCACCCCGGAGCAATATCACATCCTGCGGGAGGCGGGCACGGAGCGCGCCTTCACCGGCGAATATGAAAAGAACAAGGCGGCGGGCCTCTATCATTGCGCCGGCTGCGGCGCGCCGCTCTTCACCTCCGACACCAAATATGAAAGCGGATCGGGCTGGCCGAGCTTTTACGCACCGGTCGAGGCCGACGCCGTCGACGAGCATGTCGATCGCGCGCACGGCATGGCCCGCACCGAGGTGCGCTGCGCACGGTGCGACGGCCATCTCGGCCATGTGTTCCCTGACGGTCCCAACCCCACCGGCCTGCGCTACTGCATGAACAGCGCGGCGCTCGATTTCGAACCCGGGGATTGAACCGCTGGCGCTGGCAATTCATCGCCGGTAAAGCCGCACTGCGCTTCAGCATGAGCGCGATGGCACGAGGCGGACCAGATTGAATCGGGTGAAGAAGGGGGCGGCGCTCCTCCTCAAGATCGGCCTCGGCGGCGTGGTGGCGGGCCTCATCGCGCTGGTGGTCGCTGTCCTTGTCGCCATGCAATCGCTGCCTAGCTTTGAATCGCTCAAAAGCTCGCCCAACGGCCAGATGATCCGCGTCCATGCCGAGGACGGGTCGATCATCCTGACCCTGGGGCCGAGCTATGGCCGCTGGATCGCCTATCGGGACATCCCTCCCGTCATGGTCGACGCGATCGTCGCGACCGAGGACAAGCGTTACTATCTCCATCCCGGCGTTGATCCGATCGGCATGGCCCGCGCGGTCTGGTTCGCCTATTCGACCCGCGGCACCGGGCGCCGGATGCAGGGCGCCTCCACCATCACCCAGCAGGCGGTGCGCAACATCTTCCTGAACAACAGCTATTCCTTCGGGCGCAAGGCGCGCGAGATGCTGCTCGCGCTGGCGATGGAGCGCAAATTCTCCAAGCAGCAGATCCTCGAACTCTATCTCAACAAGGTGTATTTCGGCGGCGGCGCCTATGGCATCGACGCGGCGGCGCGCAAATTCTTCGGCCATGCCGGGACCAGCCTGTCGCTCGGCGAGGCTGCGATCATCGCCGGACTGGTCAAGGCCCCGTCGCAATATTCGCCCACCGCCGACGTGAAGGCGGCCATCGGCCGTGGCGGCGTCGTGCTCGACCTCATGGTCGAGAATGAGAAGATCAGCCGCGCCGAGCGCGCCTCGGTCGATCTCGACACGGTAAAGATGACCCGCGAGAAGCCGCAGGACAGCGTCCGTTATTTCACCGACTGGGCAATGCCGCAGCTTGAGGATCTGGTGGAGGAGCGGGAGGCGCCGCTCGATGTCTATACCACGATAGACCTCCGGATGCAGCGCGCCGCCACCGCCGCCCTCAGGGCCAATGCGGGCGGGGGGCTGCAGGGCGCGCTGGTCGCGCTCGACCGGGACGGCGCCGTGCGCGCGATGGTCGGCGGGCTCGACTATATCAGTTCCAATTATAATCGCGCCGTCACCGCCGAGCGCCAGCCCGGCTCCGCCTTCAAGCTGTTCGTCTATCTGACCGCGCTGGAGGCGGGCTATACCCCCGACACGGCAGTCAACGACGGGCCGGTGACGATCAACGGCTGGAGCCCGCGCAACAGCAATGGCCGTTTCGTGGGCGACATCGACGTGCGCACCGCCTTCACCTACTCGATCAACACCGTCGCGGCGAAACTGGGCATGGATGTCGGCTTCTCGTCCATTGCCGACATGGCCCGCCGGTTCGGCATCACGACCGAGGTCAATACGCACCCGTCGATGGTGCTCGGCTCGTCCGAGGTGCACCTTCTCGACCTCACCCAGGCGTTCGCCAGCATCGCGCGCAAGGGCGTGGCGGTCTCGCCCTATGGCATCGTGCGGGTCACGACCGCCGACGGGCGCGAGCTCTACCGGCATCGCGACGACACCAGCCGGGTGCTGGTCGCGCCATGGGTGGCGGCCGGCATGACCGACCTGCTCCAGACCGCCGTCAGCACCGGCACCGGCCGGGCCGCGCAAATCGGCCGTCCCGTCGCGGGAAAGACCGGCACCACGAGCGACAATCGCGACGGCTGGTTCCTGGGCTTCTCAAGCGGCATCACCACCGGCGTCTGGATGGGCCGCGACGACAACAAGCCAGTCGGCGGGTTGCAGGGTGGCCGCTCGCCCGCGCAGGCTTTCGCGGCCTTCATGTCCAGGGCGGTGGCGCGCCGCCCGGTCGAGAATTTCGACACCGACGTGACCCTGCCCGAATGGCAGCTCGAACCCGACAACGAGGCCTATGGCCAGCCCGACGGTGGCCAGATGGTCGATCCCGACGGCAATCCCCTCCCGGACAGCTGGGATGATCCGTCGCCCGCCGACGACAATGGCGAACCTCTCCCGCCCGACGAGCGCCGCACCGATCGCGAGGCACCGCCGCGCATTGATCAGCAATGGCTCGATCAGGTGCTGGGCCGCAGGCCCGCCGGGCAGCCAGCTAACTGAAGGCCCGGCCCACCGCATGCAGGGCCGCGCCATTCGCCTTGAGCCAGGCGCGCGCCGCCCGGACATCGCTCGGGCAGATGGCCGCATGAAAGGCATGGAAAGCCGGGCTGTGATCCATGTGCTTCAGATGCGCGACCTCATGCGCGACGGTGGCGATCCGCACCTCCGGCGGCGCCAGGATGAGCCGCCAGCTATAGCGGATCGCGCCGGAGCCGGTGCAGCTCCCCCAGCGGCTTGACGGGTCGCCGATCGCCACCGCGCGCAGCGGCAGCCCGTGGGCGTCGGCCAGCGCCCTCGTCTCCGATCCGAGCACGTCCCGCGCGCGCGCCTGCAGCCAGCGCAGCACCCGCCCCTCGGCATGGTTCTCCGGCCCGCCGAAGACAAGCCTGTCACCCTCGAGCCGCACCGAGCGTGGCCCGTCGGCGCGCCATTCCAGCGTCACCGCGCGCCCCTCGAGCGGCAGCGTCGCGCCATGCGCCAGCGCCGTGCCCGTCGCGGGACGCCGCGCCAGCTGGGCGGCGATCCACGCCACCTGACCGCGCGCCCAGTCGACCGCGTGCCCGGCGGACCCGCGTGCCGGCAGGGTGAGCCGCGCTATGCCATCGGCGCCCAGCCTCAGCCGATAGCCTTTTGCCATCGCGTGCCGCCTGACCACGAGCGGCACGCGGCGCCCGCCCGCCTCGATATGCAGCCCGTCAGAGGCCATGATTGAGGATATGGTCCTCCAGATCGCCCGCCACCACCTCCGACACGGTCCAGCCCCGCACGGAATGTCCGCCTTTGTGCACCGCGTCCCGGTCGCCGCAGACCAGATAGTGCCAGTCGGGAAGCGGTAGGCCCTCGGAGCGCAGCTTGTAGGCGCAGGTGCGCGGCAGCCAGTTGACGCGGTCGATATTGCCCATCGACAGGCGCATGCAGTCCGGCACCATCGCCTTGCGGTGCCGATAGTCGGCACAGCGCGCCGTTTCCCGGTCAAGCAGGCGACAGGCGACGTTGGTGGGCCAGATCTCGCCGGTGTCGGCGTCCTCCACCTTGTGCAGGCAGCATTTGCCGCAGCCGTCGCACAACGCCTCCCATTCGGCGCGGTCGAGCGAAGCCAGCGGCCGCTCCCAGAAGGCTATTTCACCCATTGGTCGAAAAAGTCCGCGACCAGCTCTGGCGACGCCTCGTCCGCATCCGTTGCCGGATCGTCGACGGGCACCAGCGCAATCGGGCCACCATCCGGCGCAAACAGATAGGGCGTGCGGCTATGCCCCACGAGATAGGCGTCGGGACTGTTGGCGTTGGGCTGCCGGCTGGCGAAGACCGCAAATGCCTTTTTCACCGCTTCGATCGCTTCGGGCGAGCCGGTTAGCCCGTCGAGACGCGGATCGAACGCCGCCACCCAGGGCTTCAGGACCGCAGGCGTGTCGCGTTCGGGATCGACGGTGATGAACACGGGCCGCAGCCGCGCCGCGCGGTCGGGGTGCGCCTTCTCGAACAGGCGATAGCCCGCCATGATCCGCTGGAGATCGACCGGGCAGACATCCGGGCAATAGGTGTAGCCAAAATAGACCAGCGCATATTTGCCGCGAAAGTCGGCCCAGCGCACGGCCTTGCCGTTCTGGTTGGTCAGCGTGAACGGCCCGCCGATTCTGGCCCCGGCCAGCGGCGCCTCCACCATCCCGCCGGTGCCGCCCGATCCGCAGGCGCCGATCGCCAGCAGCCCCGGCAACAACAGATAAAATGCTTTGTTCATGGCAGGTATCGCCATGCCCTGCTAAGGGGCCTTTTGCAAATGGATGGCGACGAAACAGCGAGGAGACCGGGCTTATGATGCGCGAATTTGCGGGCAGTGTGTGGGCGCGCATTCTGGTCGGCGTCCTGCCGGTCCTGTTCCTCGCCGCACCGGCAGCCGCGCAGTTTTCGGACAGCTACAAGTTTCTGGAAGCCGTGCGCAAGGGCGATGGCGCGACCGTTACCCGCTATGCAGAGGCGCCAGGCACCACGCTCGTCAACACCCGCGACTATTCGACCGGGGAAACCGCGCTGCTCATCACCATCGGCCGCAAGGACACGCTGTGGACCCGCTATCTGCTCGCCCATGGCGCACGCACGGACATTGCGGCCAATGACGGGCGCACGCCGCTGATGCTCGCGGTCGAACGCCGCTATTCGGAGGGCATCGACCTGCTCCTCGCAGCGGGCGCGGACGTGAACCAGCCCAACAGTTCCGGGGAAACGCCGCTGATCCGGGCGGTGCAGCTGCGCGATGTCGCCCTGGTCCGCACGCTCATGAAGGCGGGCGCGGACCCCAACAAGCGCGACCGGCTGGCGGGCATGTCGGCCCGCGATTATGCTGATCGCGACGGTCGCCTTCCCGGCATCACGGAGGCGCTGGACAGCGGCAAGCCCGCTGCCGCCTCCCGCCCTGTTCAGGGTCCGGTGTTCTAGCTGCCCCAGCCGGGCTCCGGCATGAAGCCGGGGTCCATGGTGCCGGACAA
>CAZGVX010000025.1:0-23615 GCA_964529225.1 uncultured Sphingobium sp. | reverse complement strand
TCTAGCTGCCCCAGCCGGGCTCCGGCATGAAGCCGGGGTCCATGGTGCCGGACAAGCGCCTTGCGGCACGCCGGGCGAACCGCAGCGTCTCCGCCCGGCGCCGCGCGGGCGGCAGCGGCTCGGCCGGGGCAGGCCGCACAATCTCCGCATCATAGGCGTCGGCGACGATGAGGCCCGTGCGCGCTGGCCACAGCGCCTCCGTTTCGAACGGCGCCAGGTCGAAGCGCGGCGGCACCGCCCAATAATACCGATCGCAATAGTCGAAATATTCGGGCCACTTGCCGTCGCCGAGGAGGTCCGCACGGCTGCACTTGATCTCCACCGCGACGATCTCGCCCCCGGCACCCAGCGCCATGATGTCGAGCCGGCGCCCGTTGGGCAGCGGAACTTCGGTGACGCCGAACAGGTCGAGCCGCGCGAACAGGCGAAGGACGCCGCGCGCCACGGCCAGTGCCAGCGCCCGGCCCTCGGGGCTGGCATCATCGCAGTCTGACCGGAGCGGGGGCGTGGCCATCCGCTCCGGTTAGAACATCATGCGAACGGGATAAAGGACTTCAGCGATAGAAAAGATGATTGTCGATCGCGGCGAGCTGCGCCTTGCCCCAGCCGGGGGAAACGCGGCGCGCATGGAAGAACAGCGCACCCTCGGCTTCGCTGCGCCAGGCATCCTGATGGGCGATACGCGCAACCGCGAGCGAGCGGCGCCACATGGCCGTTGCGGTCGGCGCGTCGGGAATGACCCCGCCCCGCACAAAGCTGAACTGGCCGCGCTGGGCGACAACACCGCAATAGCTGCCGGGGAAGCGCCCGGACCGGGCGCGGTTCACGATCACGCGCGCGACGGCCAGCTGACCGGCAAGGCTCTCGGATCGGGCTTCGTAGAAAACGGCGGTGGCGAGGCACCGGGTCTCATCGTCCACATCTGCATCGTTCGTCGAGTCGAGATGGGCGGCAACGAGCGCGGCAAGGGATTTCGGTTCTTCGACCGGAGCGGGCAGGGAGAGCCCGTCGTCCTGCGGCAAGGCGAGCGCATCAATCTGCGGCAGCACGGCCCCGGCAGGGGAGTCGACCGGCTGCGCAACGGCAGCGGCGGACATGTCGGTCAGGAAAAAGGCAGTGAAAATACCAACGGACAAGGTCGCCAGGCTGGCGACAGAGACATAAAAACGCATGTATCATCAGTCATGTGCGGTGGGTCGATCGGTCCCGCGTGCCTTCATGGTCTGCTTTGGCGGCGACGATCGCCCCCCGTCTGCGTGTCACGGCCGGTCCCCGATGAACCGGCGCGCAACCTGCGCACGAGAGTGGGCGGCCACTGCGCCGCAGCGCCCTAACAGTCAACTAACCGGCGATCGTTTCAGCGGCGAAGCGTTCCGCATCCGCGATATCGAGTTCGACGAGCCACAAATCCCCGTCCGCATTGCGCCGCCGCGCGACATAGGCCGCGCGCGCCTCGGCGCCCGCGCCATCGTCCGGGCCGCTGCGGACAAGCCGGGCGTTGCCGTCGAAGTCCCGCATCGTCTCAAAAAATCCGTGGAATTGGCCGTTTTCAAGGGTCTGAACGAGGATGGCGCCGCCGTCCTCGGCCCCGCGCATGAGCACCGCCGCAAAGCCGCCCGCGTCATGCACCCGGCGGATCAGCGCCTTGATCAACAGCCCGCTGGGCAGCCTTGCCCCCATCGCCGTCAGTCCCCGGAGGATGCGTAACCGGGCAGGCTCGCCAGTGCGAAATGGGACCGCATGAAGGTGCCGGTGCCGCGCGCCGCCTCCTCGCCATCAGGGCCGACCAGCCGCGCCTCCGCGACATAGACCCGCCGTTTGCCGGAGAGCCAACGCCCCTCCGCCCGAAGCGGCCCGATGCCGAGCGGCCGGGTCAGGAGCATGTTGAACTGGGTCGTCAGCAGAAACCGATCTGAAACGAGGCTGTTGGCCGCATAAAAAGCCGCGTCGTCCAGCATTTTGAAATAGAGCGTACCATGCGCGGCGCCAGCGGCGTGAAAATGCTCGGCGCTCACATCGAAGCGGATCACCGACGTACCGCGCGCTTCAATCGACAGGGTCGAGGGGAACAAATGATTGATCGCCGCCGAGGCGTAGAGCCGTTCGAGAGCGCGGAAATGCGCCGTCTCGCCCCGTGCTGCCCCGTCCGGCGGCGAGTCAGGCAGCGTCACGAGCCTCCCCGCCGGTCAGCAGGGCATATAGCGCCTCACCGGACGCTGCACCGCGCAGCCGCTTGATCTGTGGCTCGCTGCGCAGATAGCGGGACACGCGCGCCAGCATCTTCAGATGCTCCGCCCCGCTGTCGGCGGGCGAGAGCAGCATGAAGACGACATCGACAGGCTGCTCGTCCACCGCTTCGAATGCGACGGGTTCAGCCAGCAGCAGCATCGCGCCCCGCACCTGATCCAGTCCTTCGAGCTTGGCGTGGGGGATCGCGACGCCGCCACCGAACCCGGTCGAGCCCAGGCGTTCGCGCTCGATGAGCCGTTCCAGCACCTCGGCCTGATCAAGCCCGTAGCTCGCCGCCGCAAGCTCGGCGAGGGTCTGGAAAAGCTGTTTCTTGCTGCCGACGGTCAGCCCTGCCTTCAGCGCCGTGGCATCGAGGATGTCTGAAAAATCGTCCATGGGATACTCGTCTGGGCGGGATGGCGCCATGCCGGTGCTCGGAAAAACAAGGAGCGGTCTAACGCTGCCAGCCGGGAAATCGCGAAACCGGGGCCATAGGCCTCGCCGCCCCGAGCGTCAACCTTCGGGATCGGCGAAGCCGTGCCGGCGGCCGGCAGATCAGCCGCGCGGCTCCACCCAGCCGATCGTCCCGTCGTTTCGCCGATAGACCATGTTATAGGCCGATGTGCCGCTGTTGAGGAACAGCAGGGCATTGGTGTTACGCAAATCGAGCATCATCACCGCGTCGGAGACGCTCGCCTCCGGAATGTCGACCCGCGTCTCCGCCACGATCACCGGCGCGTCGGCAATGATCTCTTCCTCATCGTCATGCGGCCGGAACACCGTGTAGCTGGCATTGTCCACCGGCTCGAAACTGGTGCTGCGGTCCAGCTCCGCCGCAACATGCTGCGCGTGGCGGTCCTTCAGCCGGTGCTTGTAGCGGCGCAGCTGGGTTTCGATCCGCTCGGCGGCCTGCTCGAACGACATGTGGGCGTCCTGCGACTCGCCGGTGCCTTTGAGCACGATGCCCGCTGTCACATGGCACACGATGTCGCAGTGGATCGCGCCGTGCGGCGCCAGGCCGAATGTCGCCTGCGCGGACAGGGCGCGGGCAAAATATTTCTCTGCCATGGTGCCGAGACGGTCGGAGACATGGGTCTGCAAGGCGCCGCCTGTATCCATCTGATGACCGGAAACGCGAATGTCCATGACGATCCTCCTTGTTGGTTGGACTTCAAATCGGCGAGGGCTCCGCCAGCCTGTGCCAGAGCGGATCGCTCAGCGTATCGACGAAGGCGCGGTGCCGTTCCAGCTCGACCGCGCTGGGCGCGAACGTCCGCAACGGTCTCGGCCTGCGCGCGGCGGGACGAACCGTCCCCGCCACCACGACCGTCACCTCCTCGACCAGCGTCAGCCCGATCTGGCGGCCGCCGGTCAGCTCGACATAGACCTGCGCCAGCAGCTCCGCGTCGAGGAGTGCGCCATGCTTCACCCGGTGGCTGCGATCGATGCCGAAACGAGCGCACAGGGCGTCCAGACTGTGTTTTGCGCCGGGATGGCGGGCACGCGCCATCGCGACGGTGTCGATCATCCGGTCCAGCTCGATCTCCGCCATGCCGCAGCGACCAAGCTCGGCATTGAGGAAGCCGAAATCGAACCGCGCATTGTGGGCCACCAGCGGCGCATCCCCGAGGAAATCGATCAGCGCCGCTGCTTCGTCGCGGAACAGCGGCTTGTCGGACAGGAAGCGGTCGGACAGCCCGTGGATGGCCTCCGCCTCGGCGGGCATGGATCGCTGCGGGTTGAAATAGGCGTGGAACGTCAGGCCCGTCGGCACCCTGTTCACCAGCTCGATACAGCCGATTTCGACGAGGCGGTCCCCATTGAGGGGCTCCAATCCGGTGGTTTCGGTATCGAAGATGATTTCGCGCATAACTGTTTGACCGTCCGGGCCGGACACTATCCGCCCGGTTGCCCGCGAAGGCAAGCGGCGAGCCGCCGGACGGCCAAAAAAGTCGTTGCGCGGGAACGCGCTGTCTCGATGATCCGGTCGGCACGCGCGCGCTTCACCCGGTCCGGGAGCTGCCGCGCGAGAATCTGGCGAAACTTGCCCTCCGTCATGCCGCGCCTGGCGAGCACGCGGCGGCGCTGGACGAAATGCGGCGCGCTGACCACCACGACATGATCGACCGCCGGATCGCCGCCGCCTTCCAGCAGGAGCGGAATATCGAGGACGACAAGCGGGCGCGCCCGCCAGCGGCGCAGAAACCGTGCGCGTTCGGCGCGGACGGCGGGGTGAACGATCGCCTCCAGCGCCTTCAGCTCCGCCGGATCGCCGAGCACAACCGGCGAGAGGCGCGCGCGATCCACGCCGCCCGGCCCGGTTGTGCCCGGAAAACGCGCTTCGATCGACGGGACCAGCGCACCGCCCGGCCCCTGCAGCCGGTGCACGGCGGCATCGGCATCGAACACCGGCACGCCAAGGCGTCTGAACATCGCCGCAACGGTCGATTTACCCATGCCGATCGAGCCGGTCAGGCCGAGAATGACCGCCATGGCCCGCTCAGGCGGTCAGCAGCGCGCGCAGCGCCGCATCGCCATCGTCGCGCGGCGGCGCGATGCCGAAAAACAGCTCGAACGCCAGTGCCGCCTGACCAATCAGCATCTCGAGCCCATCGACCGTGTCAAGCGCACGCGCCCTGGCGTCGGCGAGCAGGGCGGTCTCGAGCGGCGCATAGACGATGTCATAGACAACCGCATCCTCCGGCAGGGGCGCCAGGTCGATGTCGAGCAGCGGTTGCCCCGCCATGCCAAGCGCGCTCGTGTTCACCAGAAGCGCAAAGGCATCGAGCGGCGCGCCAAGCGGCTTAACCTCGCCCTTGAGGCCGAACATGGACAGGAGCGCCGCGCCTTTCAGCGCGGTGCGGTTGTAGAGCGTGACCGGCCCAGCCCCCATCTGCTTCAGCGCGAACAGCACCGCCCGCGCCGCGCCGCCCGCACCAATGACAGCGACCGGCCGCCCGATCAGATCGAGCGCCGCTATCGGCGCCGCAAAGCCGGCGGCATCCGTGTTTGTGCCGATGACCGAACCGTCCGGCTGGCGCAGAATCGTGTTCATCGCGCCGATCGAGCCGCGCACGTCGCCCGGATCGTCAACCAGATCGAGGATCGCGACCTTGTGCGGTATGGTGACATTGCACCCGCGCCAGTCGGGATCGGCGCGCGCATCGGTCAGATAGTCCGGCAAAGCCTCGGGCAGCACATGGCGGCGGCGATAGTCGGCCGATAGTCCCAGCTGCTCGATCCAGTGGCGATGGATCGCGGGCGACTTGCTGTGGGCGATTGGATCGCCGATCACCTCGGCATAGGGCAGGGACGTCATGACGCCAGAACCCCCTGCGTCCGCAGAAAGTCAAGCAAAGGCAGCATCGGGAGGCCCCGGACCGCAAACAGGCTGCCGCCGATGCGGCTGAACAACTGGGCGCCCGGTCCCTCCACCCGGTAACAGCCGACGCACCAGCGCGCCGCCGCCCATTCGCGGTCGAGATAGGCGGCGATGAACGCCTCGCTGAGCGGCCGGACATCCATGGCGACGCTTTCGACATGACGCCAGATGGGCTGGCCGTCCCGCGCGATCACGGCGCCCGCGTGAAGATGATGCCGCCGCCCGGAAAGCGTGCGCAGCAGAGCCGCCGCTTCCGCCTGATCGGCGCATTTGCTGACAAGCATGCCATCGTCCAGCGCAAGTGTCTGATCGGCACCGAGCACCAGCGCGCCGGGTAGCCGCGCGGATGCGCGCAAGGCCTTCAGTTCCGACAGCGCATCGGCAAGGTCGCGCGCGCCCAGGCCGTCGCCGACAAGGGCAGCCTTGGCCGCCTCCTCATCGACCCGCGCCTGTACCGGCTCGAACGGCACGTCGGCATCGCGCAGCATCTGCCGGCGGCTCTCGCTCTGCGAGGCCAGATAGAGACGCGGTGCGATCATGGCCGCCGCTCGGCGGCGCGCGCATCGGCTTCATGCGCCAGACGCTCCTGATAGAGGCTGATGATCGCCGCCGCGGTTTCCTCGATGGATCGCCGCGTCACGTCCACGACCGGCCAGCCATTGTCGGCAAACAGCCGCCGTGCGCTAACGACCTCCGCCTGCACCCGGTCCGCATCGACATAGGCGGTTTCCGGCGTCTGGTTCAGCGACAACAGGCGGTTGCGGCGCACCTGTATCAACCGTTCGGCGCTGGTCGTCAGGCCGACCACCATCGGGTGCTTGAGGCGAAACAGGCTCGGTGGCGGCGGCGATTCGGGCACCAGCGGAATGTTGGCGGTCTTGTAGCCGCGATTGGCGAGATAGATGCTGGTCGGCGTCTTCGATGTGCGCGACACACCGGCTAGAACGATGTCGGCCTCCTCCCAATTGTCCCAGCCGACGCCGTCGTCATGGGCGATGGTGAACTGGATGGCGTCGATCCGCGCGAAATAGGCCTCGTCCAATATATGCTTGCGCCCCGGCCGCGCCGTCGCCTCCTGCCCGAGGATATTCGACAGGGCGTCGGTCACCGGATCGAGCGGCGCGAGATGGGGCATGCCGAGCCCACGGCAATATTTTTCGAGCTTTCGGCGCAGCGCGGGATTGGCGAGGGTGAACAGAACAAGGCCGGGGCTGCGGCCAAGCTCGTCAACGATCCGGTCGAGATGCTGTTCGGATCGCACCATCGGCCAGAAATGCCGGACAGTTTCCACATTTTCAAATTGCGCCATGGCGGCTTTGGCAATGTTTTCCAGCGTCTCGCCGGTCGAGTCGGACAGGAGGTGGAGATGCAGCCGGGTCATCGCTCGCGATGTTTGTGGACTTAATGTGCAAAATTCAAGGCGGCGATCTGTGGGTTGATCCGGGGATCAAAAAGCAGACCGTGTTTCTCCCCGCTTTGCGCCATTTCGCTCTCCCCGCCATGCACGGGCATAGAAAGCGCCCCGGCCTGTGCGTCAATGCCTTCGGCCGATCCCGACTCGCCGTCTGCGCCTGTCAGGCCGTGACAACAAGCCTGTGCGCGATCCTGTGGATGGATCACTAATCCCCAGCTTCCACCGCCTAAAAGACAACAACAATCTTTCATAAAGACATATTTAAGGATTGATCGGACTCGAGCTGTTTCCGAAAAGAGCGGTCATGACCAGCCTTGCCCTGTCCGATCGTTCCACGCTGCTCGCCGTCCTTCGCGGACAAAAGCCGAGGCAGACGCCTGTCTGGCTGATGCGGCAAGCGGGCCGTTATCTGCCAGAATATCGGGCGCTCAGGGAAGAAAAGGGCGGGTTTCTAGACCTCTGCTATGATCCCGAGGCCGCGGCGGAGATCACGCTGCAACCAATCCGGCGCTTCGGTTTCGATGCCGCCATTTTGTTCTCCGATATCCTTGTCGTGCCGCATGCCATGGGTCAGCATCTCTGGTTCGAGCCGGGCGAGGGGCCGCGCCTCGACCCACCGCTGCGCGATGCCGATCTTGGCGTCCTGAAACCGGATAGCCGCTATTGCATGGCGGTCTGGGAGACGGTGACCAAGGTCCGCGCGGGGCTGTCGTCGCAGACCGCTTTTCTTGGCTTTGCGGGCAGTCCGTGGACGGTCGCGACCTATATGGTCGCTGGTGCCGGCTCGCGCGACCAGAGCGTCGCGCGTCGCCTCGCATATGCTGATCCTGCACGCTTTGAGGCGCTGATCGAGGCGCTGGTGGCGACCACGGTCGACTATCTCGACGGACAGATCAAGGCGGGCGTGGATGCCATCCAGCTGTTCGAAAGCTGGGCAGGGGCTCTAAGCCCGGCGCAGTTCCGGCGCTGGGTGATTGCGCCCAATGCCGCGATCGTCCGGGAGCTGAAGGTGCGGCATCCGTCCGTTCCGGTCATCGGCTTTCCGAAGGGCGCCGGGGCCAAGCTCCCGGACTATGTTGCTGGCACCGGCATTGATGCGGTCGGGCTGGACGAGACGGTCGACCCCGTCTGGGCGGCACGGGAACTGCCTGAGGGGCTGCCGGTCCAGGGTAATCTCGATCCGCTGGCCCTGATCGCAGGCGGCGATGCGTTGCGGGACGCTGTGGACACGATCCTTGCGGCCTTTGCCGACCGCCCCCATATTTTCAATCTCGGGCATGGCATATTGCCGGACACTCCGATCGTCCATGTGGAACAATTGCTCGCCCGCGTGAGGACTTAGCCGGAGGTTGCGCCGCAAATGACGGGTTTTCTGGGAACAGCCTTTGCCTGGGTGGTGGCCGCCCATGTCATATTCGTGATCTTCCTGATCGCGAGCCTGTTCATGATGCCGCGTTTCTTTGTCTACCATCAGCAGACCGCGCCGGGTTCCGCCGAGGATCGCGCCTGGATCGAGCGTGAGGCGCGTTTGCGCCACATCATCATGAACCCGTCGCTCGTCATCACATGGGTGCTGGGCCTTGTGCTGGCCTTCAACACCGGCGCATTTTCCCAGGGCTGGTTTCATGGCAAGCTGCTTCTCGTCCTGATTCTGTCGGGCTATCATGGCTGGGCGGTGGGCTATTCCAAGAAGCTGGCGCGGGGAGAAAGGGTGCTGACCGAACGCAATCTGCGCCTCCTGAACGAGGTGCCGGGCATCCTGACGGCGTTCATCGTCGTGATTGTGATCGTCTATGGCCCCCGCTTTGGCGGCGGCTGAATTGTTACAGCCGATTGACAGCATCACCGGCTCAACCTAAAACTGCCATTGTCCCAAGGCGCTCGCGGGCTTCACCCGGATTCATACGCGCCCATCTTCCCCTCAAGCATCCCTAGTCAAGCCTTTTGGCTCTGGAACAGAACGCATGCATCTCAAAGAACTCAAGAAGACATCACCCGCCGATCTCGTGACGCTGGCCGAGGATCTGGGCGTCGAGGGCGCCTCGACTCTCCGCAAGCAGGACCTCATGTTCGCCATCCTCAAGATGGAAGCGGAGGCCGGCAAGGAAATCATCGGCGAAGGCACGATCGAGGTGCTGCCCGATGGCTTCGGTTTCCTGCGCAGCCCGCAGGCCAATTATCTGGCTGGTCCCGACGATATCTATGTGTCGCCCAATCAGGTCCGCAAATATGGTCTGAGGACCGGCGATACCGTCGAAGGTGAAGTGCGCGCGCCCAAGGATGGCGAGCGGTATTTCGCGCTGACCCGCCTCATCTCGGTCAATTTCGACGATCCGGACTCGGTTCGTCACCGGGTCAATTTCGACAATCTGACCCCGCTCTATCCCGATGAAAAGCTTCGGCTCGATACGCTCGACCCGACGATGAAGGACAAGTCGGCGCGCGTCATTGACATTATATCGCCGCAGGGCAAGGGCCAGCGCGCGCTCATCGTCGCCCCGCCGCGCACCGGCAAGACGGTGCTGCTCCAGAACATCGCGCGCGCGATCACCGACAATCATCCCGAGGTCTTCCTGCTCGTTCTGCTCGTTGACGAGCGGCCGGAGGAGGTCACCGACATGCAGCGCAGCGTGAAGGGCGAGGTCATCAGCTCCACCTTCGACGAACCCGCCGCGCGCCATGTTCAGGTCGCGGAAATGGTGATCGAGAAGGCCAAAAGGCTGGTCGAGCACAAGCGTGATGTCGTCATCCTGCTCGATTCCATCACCCGCCTCGGCCGCGCCTACAACACGGTCGTGCCCAGCTCCGGCAAGGTGCTGACCGGCGGTGTCGACGCCAATGCGCTCCAGCGTCCCAAGCGTTTCTTCGGCGCTGCCCGGAATATCGAGGAGGGCGGCTCGCTGTCCATCATCGCCACCGCGCTGATCGACACCGGCAGTCGCATGGACGAGGTGATTTTCGAGGAGTTCAAGGGCACCGGCAACAGCGAGATCGTGCTCGACCGCAAGGTGGCCGACAAGCGCATCTTCCCCGCGCTCGACGTCGGCAAGTCCGGCACGCGCAAGGAAGAGCTGCTGGTCGAGAAGGACAAGCTCACAAAAATGTGGGTGCTGCGGCGTATCCTCATGCAGATGGGCACAGTCGACGCGATGGAATTCCTCCTCGACAAGATGAAGGATTCCAAGACGAACGAGGATTTCTTCGCGACCATGAATCAGTAGGCGCGGACGTAGCGGTTTATCATGCAGGAGTTGCTTCTCTTGGCCGCCGGGGCTGCCGGTCTGGGTTCTCCGTCAGAAATCTGGGCGCATATCGTGTCGGATTTCAGCAATATTGGCTCGCCGGCCGCGTTGGCGGCTTTCCTTCAGGTGCTGATGATCGACCTGGTGCTTGCCGGCGACAATGCGATTGTCGTCGGTGCCCTTGCGGCCGGGCTGCCGCCCGCCCAAAGGCGGCAGGTCATCCTGATCGGCATTGCGGCGGCGCTGGTGCTTCGCGTGCTGTTCGCTTTGATCGTCAGCCAGTTGCTGCAGATTGTCGGTCTGGTCCTTGCGGGCGGGCTGCTGTTGCTCTGGGTTGCCTACAAGATGTGGCGGGAGCTGCGCCCGTCCAGCGCCGACGATAGTCCAGGGTCGCCCGAGATCGAAGGCGATGAGCACAGCCATGTCCGTTCAGCCAAGAGCTTCGCGGGCGCCGCCTGGGCGGTTGCTGTCGCCGATGTCAGCATGAGCCTCGACAATGTGCTGGGGGTTGCCGGCGCGGCGCGCGACCATCCAGGCATATTGATTGTCGGCCTGCTGCTGTCGGTGGCGTTGATGGGCCTCGCCGCGAATGTGATCGCCAAATATATCGAACGCTATCGCTGGATAGGCTATGCGGGCCTTGTCGTGATCCTCTATGTCGCCGTTCGCATGATCCACGAGGGCATAGTGGACAAGGATGTGGGCCTCTTGACCTTGCTGGCCTGATCGCGCAGCCTTGGACGATCCGGGAGGTTGGCCATATGGAACTGAAGATCAATGTCGACTGCACGCCGGAAGAGGCCCGCAGTTTTCTCGGGTTGCCGGATCTGAAGCCTATTCATGATGTGTATATCAAGGCGGTCCTCGACACGATGAACGGCGCGGCGAGCGTCGAACAGATGGAAACCATGTTCCGCAATCTGTCTCCGATCGGCAATGCCAGCCTCAAATTCTTTTCCAATATGATGGACATCGGCATGAACGCCGCGACCGGCGCCGCTTCCGCCAAAAAGGGCTGACCGGCCGATTTTCCGCCGGACGACGGTGGCGGTCTCCTTGGATACGATCTACGCACTATCAAGCGGCCAGCCGCCATCGGCCATTGGCGTCATCCGTCTGTCCGGGCCGCTCGCGCATGACGCGATTGGCCAGCTTACGCGGCAGCCTTTGCCCGCGTGTCGGCGCGCGGTCGTGCGGCGCATTGTCGATCCCTCGAACGGCGAGCCGCTTGACGAGGCGGTCGTGCTGCTCTTCGATGCGGGCCGCAGCGCCACTGGCGAAGCGATGGCGGAAATCCAGTGTCATGGCGGTCGCGCCGTCGTTGCCGCAATCCTCGATGCGCTGTCCCGGATCGACGGTCTGCGCCCGGCCGAGCCCGGCGCCTTCACGCGGCGCGCGTTCGAGCGGGGCACGCTCAGCCTCCATGAGGTCGAGGCGCTGTCCGATCTGCTCTCGGCGGAGACGGAAAGCCAGCGGCGATCCGCCTTTGCGCTGTACGGAGGCGCCTTCTCGGCACTGGTCGAAGACTATCGGCAGCGCGTGCTCTGCCTCTCGGCGAAGGTCGAAACGCTGCTGGATTTCAGCGATGAGGGCGACGTTGCCGAAGCGGCGATGCGCGGCCGTGTATCCGCGGACTGGACCGCGCTGGTTGCCGATCTGGAGCGCGACCTCGCGCGGCCTTCGGCCGAGCGTCTTCGCGACGGTATTCGCGTGGTCATTGCCGGGCCGGTCAACAGCGGCAAGTCGACGCTCCTCAACGCGCTGACGGGCAGGGGCGCGGCAATCGTCAGCGACATTGCTGGCACGACCCGCGACCTCATCGAGGTGCCCGTGGCGATCGCCGGCATCCCCTTCCTGTTCATTGATACCGCCGGGCAGCGGGCATTGGGCGCAGCCGACCCCGTGGAGCGGATCGGCATGGCCCGCGCTGCTGAAGCGACCGCCGCCGCCGATATCCTCCTGTGGCTGGGCGAGCCGGAGGCTGCGCCGACGGATGATTGCATCCGGCTGCTGACGCAGCTGGACCGACCGGATGCGGTGCGGCGCGCGGGCCACGATCATGCGCTCTCGGCCATGACGGGCGAAGGGATGGATGCGCTTCTTGCGATGCTCGTCGACCGCGCGGCGCGCCTGCTTCCGCATGAGGGCCTGTTTGCCGTAACGGCGCAGCAGCGCGCCGGTCTGGCCTCGGTGTCGTCGGCCATGGCGGCGGTGGACGGCACAGCCGACCTGATCGTGCGCGCCGAGCATGTGCGGGAGGCTTTGGCGGCGCTGGACCGGCTCAGCGGTCGTGCGGGGACCGAGGACATGCTCGATACGCTGTTCGGATCTTTCTGTATCGGCAAGTGATGTTCCACGTGGAACACGGGCTTCAGCTTGCGATCGGATTTCGGTAAGAGCGACCATGCTCAGCTATGATGTCCTTGTCGTCGGAGGCGGTCATGCCGGCTGCGAAGCGGCGGCGGCCGCGGCGCGGCGTGGCGCGCGCACGGCGCTGATCACCTTCGATCCGGCGGCGATCGGGGCGATGTCGTGCAATCCCGCGATAGGGGGCCTGGGCAAGGGGCATCTCGTCCGTGAAGTGGACGCGCTCGATGGGCTGATCGCACGCTGCGCCGACCGGGGCGCGATCCACTACCGACTGCTCAACGAAAGCAAGGGCAGGGCCGTTCAGGGACCGCGGGTGCAGGCGGACCGACAGCGATTCCGCGCGGCGGTTCAGGCGATGATCGGCGACACGCCGGGGCTCGATATCATCCGTGGTGAGGCCGCGTCTCTCATGTTGTCGGGCGGCACCGTGAAGGGGCTTCACCTCGCCGACGGGACGCATCTTGGTGCTGCCGCTGTCGTGCTCTGCACCGGCACTTTTCTGGGGGGGCGATTATTCCGGGGCGAGGAGCGGATGGAGGGCGGACGCATCGGCGAAGCCTCTGCCCACCGCCTCGCCGGGCAACTGCGCGACTGCGCCCTGCCGATGGCGCGGCTGAAAACCGGCACGCCGCCGCGCCTTGATGGGCGGACGATTGACTGGGCACGGCTTGCCGTGCAGCCATCGGACCCGGGCAGCTGGACGATGTCGGCGCTCGGTCGCCGCTGCCTGCCCCAGCTTGCCTGCGCCATCACACGGACCAACGCACGGACCCATGACATCATCCGGAGCGGCCTCTCTCGCTCGCCGCTGTTCGGCGGCGACATAGAGGGCAGAGGGCCGCGCTACTGCCCAAGCATAGAGGACAAGATCCACCGATTCGCCGACCGGGACGGCCATCAGATTTTTCTGGAGCCCGAGGGGCTCGATACCCATCTGGTCTATCCGAACGGCATCAGCACATCGCTTCCTGTCGATGTGCAGGAGGCCATGCTGCGCAGCATCGGCGGGCTGGAGCAGGTCAGTATGATCGAACCGGGTTATGCGGTGGAATATGATCATGTCGATCCCCGGGCGCTCGACCGCCAGCTGGCGCTGCACGACCTGCCCGGCCTGTTCCTGGCTGGCCAGATCAACGGCACGACCGGCTATGAGGAGGCGGCGGCGCAGGGGCTGGTCGCGGGCGCCAATGCCGCTGCGCTCGCCCTGGGACTCGCGCCGCTCCTGCTCGACCGCTCGGAGAGCTATATCGGCGTCATGATTGACGATCTTGTGCTGCAGGGCGTCACCGAGCCTTATCGTATGCTGACCGCACGGGCGGAATTCCGGCTCGCGCTGCGGGCGGACAATGCTTCGACCCGGCTCACCGCGCGCGGGGTGGCGCTCGGCCTCGTCGGGCGGGAGCGCGCCGAGTGGTTTGCGCGGCGCGAGCAGGATCGCGGGCGGGGCATCGCTGCCCTCGCTGAAATGGTGCGCGCTGATGCAGTTGTCGGCGATGTCGATGTGCAAAACGCTGCCGACGGGACGCTCAGGTCGCTCGCCGATTGGTGCCGCTTCGACTGGATGTCTGCGGAGCGGCTTTGTGCAGTCGCGCCTATATTCCGCACCCTCGACCGCGCGGTGCTTGATGAGCTGTTTGAGGATGCGCGCTATGCACCCTATCTGGAGCGGCAGGCTGCGGCGGTGAAGGATTTGCGAATCAATGACGCCATCCTGATCCCGGCCGATTTTGACTATGGCGCGATCGGCGGCCTGTCCGCGGAGATGATCGAGCGACTGGCGGCGGCGCGGCCGGAGACGCTTGGCGCGGCCTCGCGCATCCGCGGGATCACACCCGCCGCACTTGCCGCGCTGCTGGTGCGTCTCAAGCGGCCGCGCGCGGCATGACGGAGGTCGAAGCACAGCAATGGCTCGTTGGGCAGGGTCATCCCCCCGCCGCGATGGCGCGCCTTGCGCAACTGGCCGGGCTCGTCGTCGAGGAAAGCGGGCGGCAGAATCTGATCGCCCGTTCGACGCTGGATCAGCTTTGGAGCCGACATATTGCCGACTCGGCACAATTGCTGGCGCTGGCTGGCAATATTCCTGGCCTGTGGGTCGACCTTGGCAGCGGCGGGGGCTTCCCGGGGCTGGTGATCGCCTGCCTGCGGTCGGAGCCGATCACGCTTGTGGAGATGCGTCCGCTTCGTGCGCGCTTTCTGACCGCTTGTGTCGAGAAACTTTCGCTCGATCATGCGCAGGTGGCGCAGGTAAACGCGCATTCGTTTGAGCCGGGTGCGCCCGTCGCGGTGCTATCCGCCCGCGCTTTCGCACCGATGGAACGACTCATCGCACTAGCCGGGCATCTCGCTGGCGATCGGACGCTTTGGTTACTGCCGAAGGGGCGATCGGCCAAATCGGAACTGGAAAGCTTGCCGACGTCATGGCAGTCTGTGTTCCACGTGGAACAGAGCGTCACGGACCCGGATAGTGCCATCATCGTGGGTCGGGGCGTCGCTGTGCCGCAACGGCGCGGGCGCGCTACTGCTCAGGGGCATAAAAGCACATGATCACGATAGCGGTTGCCAATCAGAAGGGCGGGGTCGGGAAAACCACAACCGCGATCAATCTCGGCACCGCGCTTGCGGCGACCGGGCACAGAACGCTGATTCTCGATCTCGATCCTCAGGGTAATGCCTCGACGGGCCTCGGTGTTGCGGCCAAGGACCGCCACTATAGCTGCTACGACCTGCTGGTCGGCAATTGCGCGCTTGACGAAGCGGTGATCCACACGCAGGTGCCGCGCCTTGATCTGGTGCCCGCGACCCAGGATCTTTCCGGCGCGGAGATCGAGCTGGTTGACCTCGATGAACGGACGCATCGTCTGGCGCGTGCCCTGCGCACCGCGCCGGAGGGGCGCTGGGACGTGGTTCTGATCGACTGCCCGCCGTCGCTCGGCCTGTTGACGATCAATGCCATGGTCGCCGTGTCGTCCGTTCTCGTGCCGCTTCAGTGCGAGTTCTTCGCGCTTGAAGGGCTCAGCCAGCTTCTTCAGACGGTCGAGCGGATACGGGCACGGTTCAATACCGATCTGTCGATTCTGGGGGTCGCGCTGACCATGTATGATCGCCGCAACCGCCTTACCGAGCAGGTGTCTGAGGATGTCCGCAGCTGCCTCGGCGATCTTGTGTTCAAGACCGTGATCCCCCGCAACGTCCGCCTGTCGGAGGCACCGAGCCATGGCGTGCCTGCGCTCATCTATGATCTGCGCTGCGCCGGGTCGGAGGCCTATATGCAACTTGCCCGCGAGCTGATTGACAGGTTGCCGGCGCCGGCCAGGGTCGCCGCATGAGCGACGATGTCGCACCCCGCCCGTCGTCCAAGCGCAGCACCGGACTCGGTCGTGGCCTCTCGGCCTTGTTTGCGGAGACAAATCAACAGCTTGCGGTCAATGCGGAGGATCGGGCAGCGCAAGGTTCCGTGGCGGGACCGGCGGGCCGTTCCGTCCAGTTGATCGACATCGCCGCCATTCTGCCCCATCCCGATCAGCCGCGTCGCCAGTTCAAGGAGGAGGCGCTTGCGGAGCTCGCCGCCAGCATAGCGTCGCGGGGGGTCATTCAGCCGATCATCGTGCGGCCACAGGGCGAGAACCGCTATCAGATCGTCGCGGGCGAGCGGCGCTGGCGTGCCGCGCAGCGCGCCCAGCTTCATCGCATCCCGGCGATCGTCCGCGATTTCGACGAGTCCGAAACGCTCGAGATCGCGATCGTCGAGAATATCCAGCGCGAAGATCTCAATCCGATCGAGGAGGCGCGCGCCTATCGGCGTCTCATCGGCCAGTTCGGCCACAGCCAGGACGCGCTCGGCCGCATGGTGGGCAAGAGCCGCAGTCATGTTGCCAACATCATGCGCCTTCTCGACCTGCCAGAGGCGGTGCAGGATCAGGTCATGTCCGGCGCCCTGCAGATGGGCCATGCGCGCGCCCTGATCGGCGCGCCCGATTGCGAGCGGCTCGCGTGCGATGTCGTGGCCAGGGGGCTTTCCGTGCGCGACACGGAGCGGGCTGTGCGGGCGGCGCGCGGCGAGGGCGGCAAGACGCGGGAGATCGCATCCCGGCCACAGGCGCCTGGCGGCGACGCCGACATTGCGGCGCTGGAGCGCGATCTCAGCGACCTGCTTGGCTTGCGCGTCACCATTGCGCATGGCGCCGGAAACCGCGGCACCGTGACCCTCAGCTACGCCACGCTCGATCAGCTGGACATGCTTTGCCAGCGTCTTACGGGTGAGCTCGTCTGAGCGCCAGACGACCGCGCGCACCGAATTGCGGGAACCGGCAGATACGTCTTGCGTTTTGACTTTTGTTATGAACGTGCACGAAAAACAGCTCAAAGACGGCGGCACCGTCCTGATCGTCGAGGACGAGATTTTCGTCGGCCTCGATATCGAGAGGGCGCTCAAGGACATCGGCTATGCCGTATGCGGCATCGCGGCGGACGGGCAGGAGGCGCTTGAACTGGCGCCGGAGGCCGATTTCGCTCTGATCGACATCAACCTTCGCGAAGGCAGGACCGGGCCGATCATCGCCGAGGCGCTCTACCGGCGGTTCGGCATCCGGTCGATGTTTGTCACCGCCAACCCAAGCCAGATCGGCCAGCCGCCGCTTGGTGCGCTAGGCTATGTCTGCAAGCCGTTTGACAGTCAGATGCTGCATGCCGCAATGCGCTGGGCAAGCGGGGATGGTCATAGCCTTCCCGACAATGATGCTGTTGTGCCGCTTACGCGGCAGTCCGGCGGCTGAACGCCCGTGCCGGGATGGTGATGACCGTCACCAGACCCTCACGGTTCCACTGCTGCGCATAATCGCCGCCGAGTTGCCGCTTAATGCTAAGGTCGAGGAGCTGGGAACCGAAGCCGCGCGCGCCCGCGCTCTCGACGGGCGGGCCATCATGCTCCTGCCACGTCATCGTGATGAGATCATCGTTCACGCGCCGGATCTTCACCGTGACATAGCCGTTTGGCACCGACAGCGCCCCATATTTGGCGGCATTGGTCGCCATTTCATGAAACAGCAGCGCCAGCGGGGTGGCGGAGCGGTCATCAATATGAACATCCGCGCCGTCGACTTTGACCCGGCTTGCGCTGCCGGTGCGATAGGGCGCGAAAATCTGCTCCAGCAGGCCGCGCAGGCTGTCCTGCGGGTGGTCGACGGGCTTGGACTCGCGGCTGTGCGGCCGGACGAAATCGTGCGCCCGGCCGAGCGCCAGGATCCGGTCGCGCAGCGTTTCCGACACGTCGAGAAACTCCGGCCGGTCGCGTGCGGTCAACCCGATCAGGCCGGAGATGACCGCAAAGATGTTCTTGATCCGGTGGCTCAGCTCCTGGCTGATCATGTCCCGCTGCTCGAGTGCAAGCTTCTGCTCGTGCACATCGGTGCACGTTCCGAACCATCGGACGATCTCGCCATTCTGGTCGCGCATGGGCAGGCCGCGCGCGAGAATCCAGCGATACTCGCCGTCCTGCCGCCGCAGCCGGTATTCGACTTCATATTCCGACCCGGTGGCGACGCTGTCCGACCAGATTTCCCCGGTATGCGCAATGTCATCGGGGTGCAGGAACCGCGTCCAGCCGTCGCCGTGACTCAGGGCTTCGGGCTCGCCGGTAAACCGGCACCAGGCAGCGTTGAAAAAGTCCGAATAGCCGGTCGCCCGCGACGACCACACCATGTGCGGCATCGCATCGGCCAGCACCCGGAAACGCAGGTCGCTTTCGTTGAGCGCGCGGGCGGCGCTGTGCGCTGCCGCCTCGCCCTCGAGCTGTGAACGACGCAGCAGCAGGCGGTCCATGACGGCGGAGGCCATCAGCCGGAGGAGGCCCAGCTGCCTGTCATTCAGCCCTTTTGGATGCGGGCGATTGTCGAGCACGCACAGCGCGCCGAGCGGCACGCCTTCCGGAGTAATGAGCGGCGCGCCAGCATAAAAGCGCAGCCTGGGCTCGCCAACCACCAGGGCATAGTCGCGGAAGCGGGGGTCCTCGGCGGCATCGGGAACGATGGTGATGTCCCGCACCGCCATCGCCGTTGCGCAGAAAGAGGTGTTTCGATCCGTGCGGGTCAGATCGGTGCCTGTCCGCCCGATAAAGCGTTGCTCGTCTGTATCGACCACGCTGACAAGGGCGGTTGCGCAGCCGCACTCCGCCGCGACCCATTCGCAGATGCGGTCGAGCTGCGCGTCGTCAAAGCGATGTTCCAGTCCGAAGGACACAATTGCTGTGCGCCGCGATTCGGTGTCGAGATCGAGCGTTTTCGACTCGTCGGTCGGATGCGTTGTCACTTTGATCCCCGATTGATGCCCTAGCGAAACCAATCAGCGACGAAAAGGATGCACGGCCGCTAGCTGGCCCGGCACGCCGACGTGCGACCGATCAGCCGCGTGTTGATGAGATGGGCGATCGCGAGCACCGATACGCCCAGAAACGTAAGGGCGCTTTCCTCCGCGCCATGCGGTTTGGTCAGCGCCAGCGCCATCAGCGACAGCCCGGCACCGCCCAGCAGCAGCGGCAGTTTCAGGCCATGCTGGCGCACGCCCAGTCCTAGCGCCACAGCCCCCAGGATGACGGCGATGGCAAGTCCGGCTTCATGAATGATCGGCGCGCCCAGCATTTCGCCCAAGCCCGCAAAAACGCTGACCAGCAATGTCGTGGTCAGGCAGTGGACGGCGCACAGGCCGGACAGCAGAATTGCCGCGCGGTCGGCAATGGCCGCCGGGGCTGACGGCTGATCCTCACGAGATTTGCTGGCCATGCGGCGCATAAAGCAGCTTTCGCGTAAGGATACAACATCTCATTCGAGCCTATTGCGCGATTTGCGTCGATCCGTTGCCCTGCACCTGCCAGAGAAGAAAGGCGAATTCCTCCGCCGTTTCCTTGAGCCCCTCCCACCGGCCCGACTTGCCGCCATGGCCGGCGCCCATATTGGTCTTGAGAATGAGCGTCCGGTCGTTCGTCCGCGATGCGCGCAGGCGGGCGACCCATTTCGCCGGCTCCCAATAGGTCACGCGCGGATCGTTCAGGCCCGCCGTCACCATGAGCGGCGGATAGGCCTGCTGGCGGACATTGTCATACGGGCTGTAGGAGCGGATGTGGTCGAACGCGGCAGGGTCCTCGATCGGATTGCCCCATTCCGGCCATTCGCCGGGCGTCAGCGGCAATGTCTCGTCCAGCATCGTGTTGAGCACGTCGACGAACGGCACATGCGCGACGACGGCCGCCCACAGATCGGGGTCGGCGTTCATCACTGCGCCCATCAGTTCGCCGCCGGCCGAGCCGCCGCTGATCGTGATCTGCCCGGCGCTCGTGAAACCGTGCGCGATCAGGCCCCGCGCGACATCGACGAAATCATTGAACGTGTTGGTGCGCTTGTCGAGCTTGCCGTCGAGATACCATTTCTGGCCGAGATCGTCGCCGCCGCGAATATGCGCGATCGCATAGGCAAATCCGCGGTCGAGCAGGGACAGGCGCGTGGTCGAGAATCCCGGCTCCATCGCAATGCCATAGGCGCCATAGCCGTAGAGATGGAGCGGACGCGAACCGTCCTTCGGAAAATCGGCGGGGTAGACGATCGAGACGGGGATGGCCGTGCCGTCGCGCGCGGTGATCATCAACCGTTCCGCGCGGTAGCGGTCGGCGTCATAGCCTGAGGGTATGGCCTGCACTTTCAGTGTCGTGCGGGTGCCCGTGGCGAGATCGAGGTCGAAGATCGTCTCGGGCGCGGTCATCGACTCGTAGGAGATGCGCAGTTTCTGCGCGGCATATTCGGGATTGTCGTCAAGCCCGGCGACATAGCTTGCCTCCGGGAAGGCGATGCGGGTCGCCGCGTTGGTGGCATAGTCGCGCAGCTCGATCTGGTCGAGCCCGTCCTCCCGGCCCTCGGTCACATAGAAATCGCGGAACAGGGTGACATCGGTCAGATAGAAGCGATCCGACGGCGCGATAATCTCCTCCCACTGGTCGGGCGTGTCGATCCGGGCACGCACCAGCCGGAAATTGGGATGGCTGTCGTTGGTGCGGATGTAGAGCCAGCCGTCATGCTCATCGACATCATATTCGCGGTCGGGCAGGCGCGGCGCGACCAGTATCGGCGTCGCGGCGGGATTGTCGGCGGGCACCAGACGAACCTCGCTCGTCACATGGTCGCCGGTTGCGATGACGATCCAGTTTTCGGCGCTGGTGATGCCGACCGACACGCGAAACCCCTCGTCATCCTCGTGGAACAGCTCGATATCCTGGTCCGGGGCAGTGCCGATGCGGTGGAGCCGGGCGTTGTCGGTGCGCCAGTTTTCATTGGCGCGGCCATAGAGCAGCGCGCGTGAATCGCTGGTCCACACCAGTGCCGACAGCGTGTCGGGGATGATGTCGGGCAGGTCGGCGCCGGTGTCGAGATCGCGGATGCGCGCCTCGAACCTTTCGGCACCTGTTTCGTCCACCGCATAGGCGAGGTAGCGCCCGCACGGCGAGATCGACACCGCGCCGAGCCGGAAATAGGCCTTGCCCTCGGCGAGGGCGGGCTCGTCGAGGAGAAGTTGCGTTGCCCCGCCAGCTACCGGGCGGCGATACCATTTGCGATACTCCGCCCCGGTTTCGAACGCGCGCCAGTAGATCCACGCGCCGTCCTTCTGCGGCACGGAGGCGTCGTCCTCGACGATGCGGCCCTTCATTTCGGCGAACAGGGCGTCGATAAGCGGCTGCTGCGGCGCCATCTCGGCCTCGAACCAGCGGTTTTCAGCTTCCAGATGGGCGAGGATGTCGGGATCGGTCACATCGGGATAACCGGGGTCGCGCAGCCAGGCATAGTCGTCGACGAGCGGGCGCCCATGCCACTCGGCATGGCTGGGGCGGATGGGGGCGACAGGCGGCACAGGGTGCGCGGGGGTGGTGTCCGTCATCGCTCATGCACATAGATGAGATGAAGCACGTGGCAAGCGGTCGCGGAGCGGCTATGCTATTGTCAGGCGATAGCGATGAACGGAAGGCCCCTCACGATGACCAGCCATGCCGCACTCTATGCGGATCGCCTGCACGCGCTGCGCGACGAGCTGGGCCGTCTGTCGCTGACCGGCTTCGTCGTGCCGCTGACCGACGAGCATATGAGCGAATATGTCGGCGCCTATGCGCAGCGCCTTGCCTGGCTCACCGGCTTCCAGGGCTCTGCCGGCACCGCGGTTGTGCTGCGGGGTGCCGCCGCGATGTTCACCGATGGCCGGTACACGCTCCAGGTGCGCGAACAGGTCGATGGCGCGCATTGGGCGTTTGTCGGCGTGCCGGAAACGAGTGTCGGCCAGTGGCTCGCCGCCCATGCGCCTTCGGGGTCGCGGATCGGTTACGATCCCTGGCTCCACAGCCGCCGCTGGGTGGACCAGACAACCAGGGCGCTGGCGGGCAGGGGGGTGGACCTGGTGGCCGTCGCGGCCAATCCGGTCGATGCGATCTGGCGCGACCGTGCCGCGCCCAGCGTCGCGGCGATCGACGTTCAGCCGCTGGCCTTTTCCGGCAAGCCGCTCACCGACAAGCTGGCCGACATCGCCGCCTGGCTGACCGAAAAGCAGGCCGATTCCGTCGTGCTGTCGGCGCTGGATTCGATTGCCTGGACCTTCAACATTCGTGGGCGCGACATTGATCGCACGCCCGTCGCGCTCGCCTTCGCTCTGGTTCATGCCGATGGCTCCGCCGCGTTGTTCACCGATCCGGCCAAGGTCACGCCGGAGGTGCTCGCGCATCTCGGCAACCGCGTCTCGGTGAGGCCACGGGCCGAATTCGCAGGCGCGCTTTCGGCGTTCGCTGGCAAGTCGGTGGCGGTCGACCCGCAGCTCAGCGTCGTCGCCATCTTCGACGCGCTGGAGGCGGCGGGTGCCACCATTTTCGCCGAGCGGGACCCCACGGTCCTGCCCAAGGCGGTCAAGAACCCTGTCGAGGTGGCGGGGATGCGGGCGGCGCATGTCCGCGACGGCGCGGCGCTGTCGCGCTTTCTGCAATGGCTGTCGGTCGCCGGGCCGGCCGGGGCGGAGACGGAACTGTCGGTCGTCGCGCGGTTGCAGCGTTTTCGCGAGGAAACCGGCGCGCTCGTCGATCTCAGCTTCGATACCATCGCCGGTTACGGTCCGAACGGCGCCGTCGTCCACTATCGCGCCGAGGATCGCACGAACCGCGCCATCGCGCCTGGCGGCCTGCTGCTGGTCGATTCAGGCGGTCAGTATCGCGACGGCACCACCGATGTGACCCGCACCATCGCCATCGGCACGCCGAGCGACGCCATGCGGCGCCATTTCACGCTGGTGCTGAAAGGCCATATTGCGCTGGCGCAGGCGGTCTTTCCGGTCGGCACGCGCGGCGGCCAGCTCGACATTCTCGCCCGTCAGTTCCTCTGGGCGGAGGGGCTCGATTATGCGCATGGCACCGGGCATGGCGTCGGCAGTTTCCTGTCGGTGCACGAAGGACCCCAGCGGATCGCCACCTCCGGCGAAGGCGATGAAGTGCTGCAACCGGGCATGGTTCTCTCCAACGAACCGGGCTATTACCGCACCGGCGACTATGGCATCCGCATCGAGAATCTGGTGCTGGTGGTGCCGTGCGACATCGCTGGCGCCGAGCGGTCGATGCTGGGGTTCGAGACGCTGACGCTGGCGCCGATCGACCGCACCCTTGTCGACCGGGCATTGCTGACGCCGGGGGAACGCGCCTGGCTCGATGCCTATCATGCCCGCGTGCGCGATGGTCTTGCGCCGCTGGTCGACGACGTGACGCGCGCATGGCTTGCCGAAAATTGCGCGCCGCTCTGATCTTGGCGTTCGGCCGGGACGGCGCTACATGCGCTCAGCAGTCCAAGGATCGAACCCGATAGATGAATGAGACATCCCCGATCAGCCGGTCGGATCTGGCAACCCCGGAGCAATTGATCGACGAGGCGCGCAACGGCCGCATGTTCATCCTCGTCGATGACGAGGACCGGGAGAA
>CAZGVX010000024.1:0-30986 GCA_964529225.1 uncultured Sphingobium sp. | reverse complement strand
GCCAATCCGGGGGTCGTCAACGAGATATTGAAGAAGGCGCTTGGCTGAACAATGCGCGCGCTGGGGCTGCTGCTGGCGCTGAGTCTTGCGAGCACTGCCGCGTCAGCCGCGCCCCCCGCGACCCGCCCCGTGCAGTTCGCCAAGCTCATCCTCAAGCTCGAGGTGGGCGCGCCCTACGGCAAGCTCAAGGTCGGCCTTCTCTGCATGCCGGGCGGGCGTCTCAAGTGGAAGACGGGTCGCCACGATATCCGTCTCGACGACTTCGAGGATCAATTCGAAAGCCGCATGAAGACGGCAGGCTTCGATGTGGTGGGCGGCGAAGCCGACATGTTCGATCCCGATGCCGGTAGCCGCGCCGAATATCTGGTCGGCGCGACTATCAAGCGCCTCGATGTCGATGCTTGCGCGCCGCACTCAGGTTTGGGCAACAAGGACTCCGTCAAGGGCCGCGCGGCGCTTGACATGGAATGGCATATCTACAGCCGGCTTGACCGGAAGGTCGTTGCCCGCGTGCCGACAAGCGCCGAGTTCAGGCGCGGCGATGCCGATCTTTCCGGCGTCACCGGCCTCGTTGCGGGCGCCTTCGGCGAAAATCTCGCCAGGCTGATCGCGGGCGGAATCTTGCAGACCTATCTGTCCGGCCCGCCAATCGACCCGTTGGTTGCGCGGGTCACCGATCCGAAATTCGCGCCGCTGCGCATCCCGCTATCACCTTCGCGCGCGATGCCACTCAAATCGGTCGTCGGCTCGACGATTCTCGTGTTCGCGGGCAACGGTCATGGCAGCGGCTTCCTGATCAGTCGCGAGGGCTATTTCCTCACCAATCAGCATGTCGTGGGACGTGCCAGATATGTGAAGCTGCGCTGGCCCGATGGCGTGGAAGGCGTTGGCGAGGTGCTGCGGACCGACAATGGGCGAGACGTGGCCTTGATCCGTGGTGATGCACGGGGGCTGGCGCCCCTGCCGATCTCAACCCAATCGCCGGACGTCGGCGGAATCGTTTACGCCGTGGGTGCGCCGCTCGATCCCAAGCTTCAGAGCACAATGACCATGGGCATCGTTTCCGCCAAGCGTGTCCGCGAGGGCTACAACGTCATCCAGGCCGATGTTGCGGTGACTCATGGCAATAGTGGCGGCCCGCTGGTGAACGATAAGGGCGCCGTCGTTGGCATCACCACGAGCGGGATCGCTGAGAATGGCACCCCGGTGTCGCTCAACTTCTTCGTGCCCATAAAGGAAGGGCTGGACTTTCTCGCAGCACATCCAGCGCCCTGACCGCCTCAATCCGGCGGCGGGATGACGCCGGGCAGTTCGTCGGGACTGCCGCCGGGTTCGTCCACGTTCGGCGTGTCCGGCTCAAATTCGGGCGGCTCGCGATAGGGCGTCTCGCTCGGCGGGTCGATGGCCGGTGCTTCAGGCGGTGATTGCGGATTGATCGTATCGGGAGGGGGAATTTCGGGCTGGGAAGCCATGGGCGCTCTCCTAAACCCTCTCAACGGGATGGACTCCGCGATTGTTCCCTTCACGCGCGCGGATGGGCGTTCCGGTAGACGTCGAGCAGATGCGCGGCATCGACCTGGGTGTAGATTTGCGTCGAGGAGAGGCTGGCGTGGCCGAGTAACTCCTGCAGCGAGCGCAGGTCAGCGCCCCTCCCCAGGAGGTGCGTCGCAAAGCTGTGCCGCAGCGCATGGGGTGTCGTGCGTTCGGGCAGGCCAAGGCTCCGGCGCGCGCGACGGACCGCGGAACGCACAATCCCCGCATCGAGCGGACCGCCGCGCGCGCCTCGGAATAGCGGCGCATCGCTTTCCAGCGGCCACGGACATGCCTCGGCATAGGCAAGGATCGCCTCGCGCACGGGCGAGAGCAGCGGCACGATCCGCGTCTTGCCGCGCTTGCCGGTCACGCGCAGCAGTTCGCCGGGCGGCAGCATCGCGGCCGTCAGCCCAAGCGCCTCGCCGATACGCAGGCCCGCGCCGTAGAGAAGGAGGAGCACGGCCCAGTCGCGTGCGGCGATCCACGGTTCGCGCCCGCCATCTGCCACTTCCCCCGCAAGGGCCAGCACGTCATTCGGGCTGACCGGCCGCGGCACGCCGGGTTTGACGCGCGGCCCCCGCAGCACCGGCGCGTCACCGGCGGCAAAACGGAGAAACCCGCGCAGCGCCGACAGTTCGCGCGCGGCGGAGGCATTGCCGATCCCCTCGGCGCGGCGGCTGGCGAGAAAGGCGCGCAGGTCGCCCGGACGGAGGGTTGTCAAATCGGCCGATCCTCCCATCTCCGACAGCCAGAGGCAGAACCGCTCGGCCGCCGTCACATAGGCGCGCACGGTATGGCCCGACCGTCTCCGGTCCAAGGCGAGATGGTTGCGCCAGGCGCTGATCCTGTCCTCATGGCCCGTCATCGCGCCATGATAGGGGGACGATGGTCAGAAGAACAGCTTGCGGATGCCGATCGAGACTGTCCGGCCGAGCGGATCGAGATAGGCGCCCTGATAGGCGAAGGGCGTTGCGCCGGATGCGTCGGTGACCCGCTGGCGTGCATTGAACAGGTTTGTCACCCCGATGGTGATGCGTGTGCCGGCAAGCCAGGGCGCCTTGGCGACAAGCTTGGGCTGAACGCCGAGATTCGCAAACAGTCGCAGATTTACGGTGCCAAGGCTTGAGAAGCGCAGATCCTCCGCGCTTGTCAGGCCCTCGACCCGTGTCGCGCTCTGCCAGTTGCCCGAGAGGCGGACACCGAGCCCGCTCTGCGCATAGCCGGCCTGCACCTCCACCTCGTGCCGTGGTTCGCCCGAGCCCGATCCCAGCGTGCCGCCGTCGAGCAGGTCGACGGACGGCAGCCCCTCCGCGAGCATGGCCCGCTCTACGAAGTGGACGGTATGATAGACGGCAAAATTCATGCGACCGCCACGAAAGCCGCCGCCGCCGCCCCCGCGCGGACCCCCGCCGCCGCCAAAAGCGGGGCCACTGCCGGGCGCATGATCCGGCGGGCCGCCTCGGCCGCCGCCGGTTTGCCCCGGAAATCCGTTGGGGAAACGCTGACGAAACAGCGCCCGCATCGCGTCGACCTGGCCCTGGGGCGTCTTGAGCGACTTCGTGAAGTTGATCCCATAGCGCAGCACGCTGCTGTCCTGCCGCGCGATGTTGACGGGGCGGGCGTCGATCGCAAGCAGCAGGCCGGTGTCGGCGTCGCGCGTGAACCGATCCGGAAATGCGCTTTCCGTGGCGGCGGTGGCGGCGGGCAGGGCGGCAATGGCATTGCGGGTGCGCCGCTCGTTATAGTCTGCGGTAAAGGTGATGTCCGGATCCTTGAACGGGCTCACGGTGAGCCCGATCCGCCAGTCGCGCTGGTCGGCGTTGAGAAGGTCGGGATTGCCGCCGCTCGTCCGGCTGACCAGAACATTGGTGCCCGCCTGATAGTCGAAGATCGGCACGGTGCTGGTCAAGGTGACGGGGTTGCCGAGCTGCTGGACGGTTGGGGCGCTTTCAGCCTGTCGAAGGGAGGCGATGACGCTGATGGCCGGGCGCGGTCGCCAGTTGAGGCCGAAGCCATAGGATCGGATGGTTCCGGCGTCGGAAAGCGTCCGAACCTCGCCATTGCCGTTGACCGAAAGCTTGCCGACGAACGGGGAGGGGCTGTCGAGAATGGGCGCGTCGAGGCTCAACGATCCCAACGCAAACGACCGGTTCAGCGCGACGGCAGTCGGGCTGTCGGAACGGACGGTCCGGCTGTCGAACCGCTCGGCGGACGCGCCGACATGCCCGGTGAGCGACAGCGGTCCTGCGGGCAGCTCCAGCACCGACCCATTGGCGACGAGGTCGACCGCGCCTGTGTCGGACAGGGACCGGGCCATGTCGGCAGAGCGCGGCGCGAGGGTCAGCGGGTCCAGGCTGCGCTCGGTGATCGTGCGCGATTCTGCATGGTCATAGGTTGCGGTGAGATTCGTCGTCCATGGCCCGAAACTCTTGTCGAGCGTCGTGCCGAGATGCGTTGTGAGATCGTTGACGGTGCGGGTGAGGGCGCCGCTGTCCGATTCGGTGGATGCCGCGCCCACCAGGGCCGCAGTGCGGTCGGTGGTCACTTCGCCGTTGATGCTGATGTTGGTCGTCTGGCCGACGGCGCGTGACCAGCCCGCGTTGATGTCGAGCGCGCCCTCCGAGGGTTGCAGGGTGCGCCGCGTGTCACCGCCGGTGCTGGTCGCGATCCCGCGCTGCGCCTCGGTGAGGGACTCCGTCCCGGTGTAGTCGAGGCTGAGATTGAAGCGTTGGCCTTTGCCGATCGTGAGGAAATCGAACCCCCCGCGCGCCTGATTGCCGCCACCGGCGGTCGCAAACCTGTCCCGCGCCTCGATCGTGACCGCCTTGAACCGCTGACGCAGCACGATGTTGACCACTTTCTGACTGGGTGCAACGCCATATTTGAGCGCCGTCTCCTCCGGCAGGACATCGACGCGCGCGATCGCCTCCGCCGGGAGGGTCGCAATCTCCCGGAAGCTCGAGATGCGCCGCCCTTCGAGGAGGACGAGCGGCGATCCGCCGCGCGCGCTCTGCAATTGCGGCGCGAGCTCCGTCAGCAGTTCCGTGACGCTCGAGACGCCGAGCGCACGGACATCCCCTGCGTTCAGCTGAAGTTCCGGTTTCACGTCGCCGATCACGGCGCCCCGCTGCCTTTGCCCGACCACGACGACATCCTCGTCGTCCTCGCCTTGCAACGACGCCCCTGCGGCATTGAGGGCGGGCTGCGAGGAGGGCGCGGGCTGCGCCCAGACCGCGGCGGGCACGCCCGCCAGCATTGTCGTACACAGGGCGAGGGTAGCTGTTCGGGAGCAGGGGGGCACTGGCGGGCGTTCCATCATAGTCGTTGCCGATAAATGCGCCTTGCCCGATCGCGCCTGCCGGGCACAGCGCGTAGATGCACTAAAGTGTAAGCGACGCACCCATAAGCGCCCCTACACCTCGCGGCGATTGTTCGCTAAGGCGCTCCGGACTCAGGCACAGGGGATAGCAGGCGATGACTTCGCGACAGAATAAAAGCGGGCTTCAGGTTGACGAGCGGCTGGTGCGCTTCATAGAGGATCGTGCTCTGCCGGGCACAGGTCTGGAGGCCGACGTCTTCTGGAACGGCGCCGCCGCCATCTTCGATCGGTTCGCGCCACGCAACCGGGCGCTGCTTGCGACCCGCGACACGATGCAGGCGGAAATCGACACCTGGCATCAGGCGCGCGCGGGGCAGGCTGTCGATGGCCCGGCCTATGAGGCGTTTCTGCGCTCGATCGGTTATCTGGTGGAGGAGCCGGCACCATTTGCGGTGACCACCGCCAATGTCGATGAGGAGATCGCGACCGCCGCGGGGCCGCAGCTTGTCGTGCCGGTGCTCAACGCCCGCTTCGTACTCAACGCGGCGAATGCGCGCTGGGGCAGTCTCTATGACGCGCTTTATGGCACGGATGCGATCGAGCCGCCGGTGGCTGGCGGCTATGACCCGGCCCGCGGCGCCAGGGTGATCGCCTGGGCCAAGGCGTTTCTCGACAAGGCGGTGCCGCTTGCCTCGGGCAGCTGGACAGACTGGACTGGCGGCACACCTTCGCTTGCCGATCCGGCGCAACTGGTCGGCACTTCCGGCGACAATTTTCTTCTCAGGAACAATGGGTTGCATATCGAGCTGGTGATCGACCCCCAGCACCGCATCGGCAAGGATGATCCGGCGGGACTTGCGGATGTCGTGCTGGAATCGGCGCTCACCACGATCGTGGACCTGGAGGACAGCGTCGCTGCCGTGGACGCCGAGGACAAGGTCGCCGCCTATGCCAACTGGCTCGGCCTCATGGACGGGACGCTGACGGAGACGTTCGTCAAGGGCGGCGAGACGATGGTGCGGCGCCTCAATCCGGATCGCCGCTATACGGCGCCGGACGGAACCAGCTTCACGCTGCACGGCCGCAGCCTTCTGTTCGTGCGCAATGTCGGCCATCTGATGACGACGCCCGCTATCCTGCTGCCGGACGGCACGGAGGCGCCGGAGGGTATTCTCGACGGCATCGTCACCAGCCTCATCGCGATGCATGATCTGAAGGGCCTCGGCGCGCTGCGCAACAGCCGCTCGGGCAGCGTTTACATCGTCAAGCCCAAGATGCACGGGCCTGATGAAGCGGCCTTTACCAATGATCTGTTTGACGCCGTCGAGGATCTGCTGGGCCTTTCCCGTCACACGCTGAAGGTCGGCGTGATGGACGAGGAGCGCCGGACCAGCGCCAATCTCGCCGCCTGCATCGCGGCGGTGCAGGGCCGGATCGTGTTCATCAACACCGGCTTCCTCGATCGCACCGGCGACGAGATGCACACGTCGATGCGCGCGGGCACCATGATCCGCAAGGGCGACATGAAGGCGTCCGGGTGGATCGCGTCCTACGAGGATCGCAACGTCCAGATCGGTCTGGCCTGCGGTCTGTCCGGCAAGGCGCAGATCGGCAAGGGCATGTGGGCGGCGCCCGACCGCATGGCGGACATGCTCGCGCAGAAGATCGGGCATCCGAGATCGGGCGCGACGACCGCCTGGGTGCCCTCGCCGACCGCTGCGACGCTGCATGCCACCCATTATCACGAAGTCGACGTGTTCGCGCGCCAGGCGGAGCGCCGGGCCGAAGCTGTCGCGCCGCTTTCTGCGTTGCTCGCCATTCCGCTCGCCGCCGGGCAGAACTGGTCGGCAGAGGAGATCGCCGCCGAGCTCGACAATAATGCGCAGGGGATACTGGGCTATGTTGTGCGCTGGATCGACCAGGGCGTCGGCTGTTCCAAGGTGCCGGACATCCATGATGTCGGCCTGATGGAGGATCGCGCGACGCTGCGCATCTCGTCGCAGCATATGGCGAACTGGCTGCTGCACGGCGTGTGCTCGGCAGCACAGATCGACGCGGCGTTTCAGCGCATGGCTGCGAAGGTCGATGCGCAGAACGCTGGCGATCCGCTCTATCGCCCCATGGCCGGGCACGAGAGCGAGAGCCTTGCCTATCAGGCGGCGCGCGCGCTCGTGTTCGAAGGGCTGGTGCAGCCCAACGGCTATACCGAGCCGTTGCTGCATGCGTGGCGTCAGAAGGCCAAGGCGCGGGGCTGAAAAGGCCCCCGCCACGGCCTGTCGTTCGGCGTTTGACCGCGCGGGGTCCGCGCGGTAGGCGTCGTCAGCGCAGATCGCACGCGCTCGCGTCGCGGCAGGGCAGGACGCGCTACCCGGGGGGGGCATATGGGTTTGGGTTTTTCACGCCGGGCAGGCAAAGTCACCTTCGCAGGGCTGGCCGGTCTTTGGCTATGCTCCGGCTCCGCCTTCGCCCAGCTGCCGCCCCCTTCCGCTTCGGGCGCGCTACCGACCCGTGAGGAACTCCAGCAAACACCCGTTCCGCCCGAGCCGTCCGCTCCGAGGCTCAAGATCACGGGCGACATCGAGCGTTCGCCCTGCCCGCTCGCCGACCCTCGCTACGCCAACATCACCGTTCCAGTAAACGCCGTCACCTTCAACAATCTGAAGGGCGTTACGGCCGACGAGATGCGTCCGGCCTGGGAGGCCTTCAAGGGCACCACCCAGCCGATCGCCGTGCTGTGCGAGATCCGCGACGCGGCGGCCAGCATCCTGCGCCAGCGCGGCTATCTCGCCGCCGTCCAGGTGCCGACGCAGCGTATCGAGAATGGCGAGATCCGCATGGAGATGCTCTATGCGCGGATCGTCGCCATCCGTGCGCGCGGCCAAACCGGCGGGGCAGAACGGATGATCGCGCGCTATCTCGGGCGGTTGGCCGAGGATGAGATTTTCGATCGCAACCGCGCCGAACGCTATCTGCTGCTTGCGCGCGAGCTGCCGGGCTACAATGTCCAGCTCACCCTTAAGCCGGCAGGAACCGGGCCGGGCGAACTGGTTGGCGAGGTGACGGTCCTGCGCCGCCCCTACACGGTGGATGGCACGATCCAGAACCTCTCCTCCGAGGCGGTGGGGCGATGGGGCTTTCAGGTCCGCGCGCAGTTTTTCGGCCTTACGGGTATGGGCGACGCCACGACGCTCTCGGCCTACTCGACCAGCGATTTCGAGGAACAGCAGATCGTCCAGATCGGCCACGAGTTCCGCGTCGGCGGTGAGGGGGTGACGATCAACGCGCAGCTCACCCATGCATGGACCGAGCCCGACATCGGCGGGCAGGGTTTCAACGCCATATTGCGGGCAAAGACGCTCTATGCATCGCTCGGCGCAAGCTATCCGATAATCCGCAGGCAGGCCCATAGCGTGACGGCGAGCGGGGGGCTGGACTTTGTCAATCAGTCGGTCGACTTCATCGCGCCGGTGAGCCGCGACCGGCTGCGCGTTTTCTATGCCAAGCTCTCAGGCGAGGCGATCGACCTTGCCCATCAGATGCCCCAATGGCGGTTTTCCGGCAATCTCGAGCTGCGCAAGGGCCTTACTATCCTCGACGCTTCCGATTGCGGGCTTGCCTGTCCGGCGGGCCGCTTTCCCAGCCGTTTCGATGGCGACGCGGGCGCGGCGCTCATTCGCGGCAGCGGCGTTGCCGAGGTGACGCTGGGCAAGAGCCTCGCGCTGTCGGTGGCGCCACGCTTTCAGTTCGCCTTCGATCCGGTGTTCGCCTTCGAGGAGTTTTCGGGCGGCAATTACAGCGTGGGCCGCGGTTTTGACCCCGGCGTCATTTCCGGCGACAGCGGCATCGGTGCGGCGGTCGAACTTCATGGCCCGACCATCATCCCCCGTCAGGCGCGCGACCTCAGCCTGTCGCCCTATGCCTTCGTTGACGGCGCGCAGGTCTGGAACAAGAATGTGGGTCTGGCCGCCGGCTCGTCGCGCGGGCTTCTGTCAGTCGGCGGGGGCGTGCGCGCCGCCTATGGCGACCGCCTGCAGCTGGATGCCAAGCTGGCGCTGCCGGTGGACGAGCCGCTCGATGCGGCCGGGGTGCGGGCGTCCCGCTCGCTGCGCTTTCTCCTGAGCCTGACCACGAGATTTCTGCCCTGGAGTGCGTCACGATGACCGCCAAGCTCACCGTCCGGCTGCTGGTTCGCAGTTCAACCCTCGCGCTGGGCTTCGCTCTGGTCGCGTTCGGCGCGATGAGCCCGGTGCGGCCGCAGAGCTTCCAGGGAACGCCTTCCAGCCCCTCCAGCGGGCCGGGCGGCTATTATGACGGCGTGAATACAGGCTCCGGCACAACGGATGTGCTCCTCAATGCCGGCTCGCCGCAGACTGTGATCGACTGGACGCCGACCGACACCACGGCTGGCGGGAGCCCGATCAATTTCCAGTCTGCCGGCACGACGACACGCTTCATCATGAGCCCCGGTGGTCCGACGAACTATGCGGTTCTCAATCGCATCCTGCCCACCGGGTCGGCAGCCGCCCGCAGCGTTCAGCTGAACGGGACCATCCGGAGCCTCGCCAACGTCTCCGGCGCAAATGTCACGGCCGGCAGCATCTATTTCTATAGCCCCAACGGCATCGTCATCGGTGGGACGGCGCGGATCGACGTGGGCGCTCTCGGCCTGTCCACGGTGCCGATCGAGTACGATCCGGGCACGAGCAACGGCACATTCCTCTATCCGAACGGCAGCGGCGGTCTGGACGTCCGTTACGGCACGTCGGTGGCCAGCGCGCTGCCCGGTTATCCCGCGCTCGATACCGGCAGCTTCGTTCAGATCGACCCGATCAGCGGTGCGGGGGCGCAGATCGTCGCCGGGCTCGACAAGAGCAGCTACGTCACCATTTTCTCGCCCTACATCCAGCAGGATGGCGTCATGGATGTGAACGGGTCCACCGCGCTGGTGGCGGCTGGCGGCGGCACCCTGTCCTGGCGCAGCGGCTTGTTCGACATACAGACGACATTGGGGACAGATGGCAACGCCTCAGGCGTCGCGATCAGCTCCACAGGCGGCACGACCGGTGGTTCGATCGGTAGCGCGGCGTCGGACGGCACCGATTATCACCGCGTATATATGGTGGCGGTGCCGCGCAACAACGCCATCACCATGCTGATCCAGGGCGGGAGCAAGCTCGGCTTCGATGTGGCGACAGCCGCCGATGTCGTGGACAATGCCGTGATCCTGAGCGCCGGCTATGATGTCGCGGGTGGCCCTGCGGACGTCATGACGACCGCCAGCGGCGCGGGCACGGGCGCTGCGAATCTCCAGGTCGTCAACACGAACGTCGGGTCTTACCTGTCGGCCAACGCCCTGAATGCGGCGGAGCTTTATGCCACCGGTTCGGCGACCATGCGCCTCGAATCGGACCTCTACCTGCGGGGCGGTGTGCAGGCGCGCCTTAGCAACAACGGATCGGCCAGCGCCGTCGAGATCGTCGGCAACACGATCGTGACCGCCGCGATTGTCGGGACCGATCCTCTCGGGCTCGGCAGCGGCTTTGCAAGCATTTCCGAACTGGCGGGCGGGTCGCTGACATTTGGCGGCAATGTCTCGATCATCGCGCGGGACTATGGGCTCAGCAGCACGCTGAACCGGGGCGGCAGCGCCAGCATGATTATCTCCGTCAATGGCGACATCGACGTGCTCGGCGGCCTCCTCATGGATAGCGGCGGCAATGGCGGCAGTGATGGGGCTGCCGGGGCGGGCGGAACAACCTATCTGCAGCTGGCGGGCGGCGCTTCGCTCTCGGTCGGCGGCAGCATGCAGATGCTGGCCAACGGCATTGGTGGGACGCTCGCGGGTTCCTCGACGCCGAGCGCAGACGGAACAGGCGGTGCCGTAACCATAGATGCGGCTTTCGGCTTCAACAACCTTCAGGTGACGGGCGCGACGCAGCTTCGTGCCGACGGTATCGGCGGCGATGGACAAGACGGCGACGGCGGCAACGGCTTTGGCGGTAACGTCAATGTCCAGTTCGGTCCGGGCTCCTACAGCTTTGCCGACCTCAGGGCATCGGCGACGGGCCGGGCTGGTCCGGCGGGTCTGACAGGCGCGGCGGGAGGGGCGACCGGGGGATTCGTCGATGTCATCACGCAAGCCTTTGGCGCAAATGTGACCGTCAGCGGGATCCTCGATCTCGATGCGTCGGGCTTTAGCGTCAACGAAAATAGCGCGGCGATTGGCGCGGGTCTGGTCGAGGGCGGCTCGGCGACGCTGTATGTGACAGACGGCCAGATGACGGTCGCGGGCGATGCCATTATCCACGCCGACGCCATCGTCACGATTGCGAACGCGGTGGGTGTCGGCTTTGGCGGCGACGCGCAGGGCGGCGATGCCAATGTAACGGCCGAGGGCGGCGCGTTCGGGTTCAGCGGCAATCTCGCCATCAGCGCCAGAGCCGTGGCGGGTCAGGGTGTCGGTGCCACACTCGCGTCGGGGGTCGCCGATGGCGGGAATGCGTCGATCGTTCAGGATGGCCCGGGCCAGATCGCCGTGCAGGGCGCCACGGTGCTCAATGCGTCCGCGACCGGCGGTTCAGGGACCGGATTTTCGGCCCCGTCGAGCGGTGGCGATGCGCAGGGCGGCTTTGCTACCATAACGCTTCTGGGCAATGGCACCATAGAGCTGGCGGGGGATGCCACGCTCGATGTCACCGCACGCGGCGGTGACGGTATCACGAGCAGTGGCACCGCCTCGGGCGGATTGGCCATTGGCGGCGATGCGACGATCGAGACGGACGGTGCAGCCTCGGGGACTATCCTCATCGGGACCACCGGCAACATCACCCAGGGGCTTGCGCTCGACGCGAGCGGCGTTGGCGGCACGGTGACTGCGCTGTCCGGGGGCGACGGCGTCGGCGGGGCTGCGCAGGGCGGGTCGACTCTTGTCGAGGCCGTCGGACCGTTCTCGACCATCGGCATCAACATGGCATCGGCCCCGGCCGCCCTGAGAGCAAACGCAACAGGCGGCGAGGGCGTCGGAATTGGCACGGGGGGCAGTGTGCAGGGCGGAACCAGCGAGTTGCTGAGTTCCGGCGGCACGCTTCTGGTGAATGCCGCTGGCACGCAGATCGAGGCTCGCGCCATCGGCGGCGCGGCGGACTTCGGGCCGGGGGGTGTGGCGACAGGCGGGGCGACACTGCTCGCCTCGGACAATGACGGCCATGTCGACATCAGCAGTAGCATCAGCCAAGCGGTGAATCAGAGTGCAGCGGCGATCGGCGGAGCGTCGGTCAGCGGCGTTGGCGGCGACGCGATCAGCGGCGTCGGCTACATGACCGTGAGCGGCAATGGCGTGACGCGCAGCAGCCTGACGATAAACGGCGACGCGGCTATCGACATCCATGGCCGGGGCGGGGACGGGGCAGGTGGCGGATCGGTGTCCCCGAACACGTTCGTCACAGCGGTTCAGGTCGGCGGGCAGGGCGCGTTGACCGTGAACGGCACGCTGAATGTCACCGCTGACGCCGTTGGCGGCGCCGCTGTCTCGCCCGGCGGATCGGGCGGCAGCGCGGCGGCGGGGGACATCAGCTTCACGGCGGTATCGAGCGCGAACTTTGTCACGCAGATCGACCTCGACGATATCTCTGTCGACGCAAGCGCGACTGGCGGGGACGGTGGCAGCAGCAGCGCGGTCACCTCAACGCCGCAGCCGGGCGGCGAGGGCGGTTCGGCGGCAAGCGGCACGGTGTCATTCGCCGCATTCACGATCGAAACGGATATGTCGGACACCAGCACAGCATTGCTGAGCGCGGACGACGTTGCGATTAACGCCAGGGCGCAGGGCGGCGCAGGCGGTTCGGGCGAGGGCAGCAGCATCGTGTCCGGAACCGGAGCCGATGGCGGCGGCGCGGGTGCCGCCGTGGGTGGCGCTCTGTCGGTTGCCTCGACCTATTTCGGGGCCGCGACGGACGTGGGGATCGGCGGTGTCGCCTTCGCGAGTCTGTCCGCCGATCTCAGTGCAACCGGCGGTGCGGGCGGCAACAGCGGCACCGGCGGACCCGGCCTTCCCGGCAGTCCGCCCGATACGCCGCCAACGCCCCCCGGCTCGGCGGGTAATCCCGGCTTTGGCGGCGACGCATCGACGAGCAATGCCGACGCCGGAGCAAGCGGGCTCAGGTCCACCGGCGCGCCCATCGACATCGCGGGCAATGTGTCTGTGAACCGCAACGCCACTGGTGGCGATGGCGGTCTGTTTGGCGGCGGGTTTCCCAGCGGCCCGGCCGGGTTCGCCACGGTTGGCGCGTTCGACCTGACGGTCAACAGCAGCGACGGCACGGCAACGGGCGAGCGCGGTCGGTTGACGTTCGACAATGCCACGATCGACAGCATCGCGGCGTCGAACGGCGGGCTCCCCTTCTATGCCGATAATCCTCAGATTAACGTCAGCCATGGGGACCTGCAGGCCAACAGTCTCCAATATCAGCAGTTCGCGACGTTCCCCCAGGGTTTCGGCCTGGTATCGCCGGGCCGTCTCTCGCTGCTCGATGCCAATGTGAACATCACGAATTCTTTCTTCCTGAGTCTGGCTGGCGATCTGACCCTGTTCGGTGACGCCTCGACTTTTTTCGCGAGCGGGATGTATCTGAGTGCCAACAGCATCGGGCGCGACACGAGCGGAGCGCCAGCCGGTGTCCCGACGCTGTTCGCGGCCGACAGCATCTCGCTCTTCGCCAGTTCGGATGTCGACCTCGACACGCCGATCGGCGGCGGTTCGTCCGTGTATGTCTATGCTGGCGGCAATGTGACCACTGCGGACATCAGTGCGCCGACCGGCCCGGTTTATATTCAGGCCTTCGGCGACATCAGCACGGGCGATATCGCTGCCCAGGGGGTCATTCAGCTGCAATCGGGCGATGACGTGACGGTGGGGGATGTGACCTCGACCAACAACCTTGTCGACATCTCCGCCGGTGGCGACGTCACCGCCGGTGTCATCAGCAGCGTCGATGGCGTCGATCTCGAGGCAGGCGGCAATGTCGCGACCGGCGCGATCGACACGGGCGGTGACGTTCATGTCAAGGCGGCAGGAAATATCGCGATCGCATCGATCATGGCCGGCATCTCCCGGCAGAGCACGGTCGATGACGTGGCGTTCGAGATCGGTCTTGGGGCGCTCGGGTCGGTGACAACCGGCAACCTCAGCGCCCGCGGCGGCATCGGGATCGGCGCGCTCGGTGGCTCCATCACGGGCGGTCTGATCGCGGGCGGCGAGGGGGTTCTGCTGCTCGCGCGCACGGGGGTCACGGTGTCGGGCATCACCGTCGATGGCAGCCCGGTTTACGTCGCTGACAGCTCCATGTTCCCTGAGGCGTTGCTGGGACCGAGCGGCGACCTTGCCGACTTCGATCCGGCGCCCATCCTCGCCTCCTCTCCCGTCGCCATGTCCGGTCCGATTGATCTGGGGCAGAGCGTGACCGGTGCGAGCACGGTGGTCGCGGCGACGACCGGCAACCTGTCCGCCGGCGATGTCAGCGCGAGCAGCTTCATCGGGCTGGCCGCAACCGGCGGTCTGCTGTCGATCACCGGCACCGTGGCGGCGCCGGCGATCCAGCTCATCTCCAGCGATATCGCCCTTGCCTCCACGGCCGTCGTGGATGCCGGCGACACCGGAAAGATCGAAATTGCCGCGATCAACACGCCGTCGATGCGGATCGGCGACGGCACGAGCGGCGCGGGCTATCTGCTCGACAATGCCGAGTTCGCGCGGATCAACAGCGGGGCGCTGACGCTGGCCAGCGGCCTCCTCGACGGGCAAGCCGTCACGATACAGATCGGCACGCTCGGCATCACAGGGCCGCTTGTGGGCAGCACCATCGACCTGCCTGATGGGGATGTGGTCTTTGCCACCGGGCAAGCGCCTGTCCTCATCAATCCCGCGGCCAGTGCGGGCCTGCCCTCCGTGGGATCAGGGGGCATCCGGGTGTCGGGCGCGCTTTCCGCGCATGGCTTCACGGCTGGCAACCGGCTGGTGTTCAACACAGGCGTTGTCGAGGTGGATGCGACGACGGGCTCCATCGAGATCACCGATGCGGGGACCGGCTTGACGGGCACCATTCGTCTGGAAGCCGACGCGCTTCGCGTTGCCGCGCCGACCGTGCTGGCCCGCCTCGCGACGGACTCGAAATATGCGGAACGCAGCGTCGATCTCAACGCGCCGACCGGCACATCACGGCCGAACGGCATTGTGCGCGCCGCAACGATTGATGCTGCCAGAGCGTCCAGCGTGCTCATCCAGAACACCGGCTCCGCCGCGGCCCCGGCAGGCTTTGTCACCAACAACAACGGCCTGCTGCTGAACGGCAATGTCAACCCCGGCACGCTCGACGTGATCATCAGCGGCCGCTTCATCAACCCGGATGTGACCGGCACCGCGCTGCATGACCAGTTGCTGACCACCCAGAACGCGGCCAGCTTCACGGCGCAGTCCAGCGCGAACAACTGCCTGTTCTCCACGATCGCGTGCGTCGCACCGGTGCCCCCGACGCCGGACAATGTGCTGACGTTCGACAATCTGACCATCGGCGCGCTGGCACAGATCGCCACCGCGCCGGCGGTGCAGGAGCTCGCAAGCTATGAGGAAACCGATCAGGAGCGTCGTGAACGTGAACAGGGCGGCGAGGCCGCCAAAAAGGCGCTGATCGTGCCGCCCGCACCGCTGATCAGCACAAGGCCGCTCAATCCGCCCACCGATATCGAGGAACCGATTTCCGGCTCCGGCAATCCGGGCCTGGTGGGAGGCGGCCTGTGATGGCGCGTTGCGCGGTCGCCGCCCTTGCCGGCCTCACCATCCTGGCCGCCGCGCTGGTGCCAGCATCACTGGAGGCGCAGCCGCTCTCGATCCGCAACAGCTTCCGTATCGGTTCGTCGGGCGTCCTGTGCTCCGCACAGCTTGCGTCAGGGGATAAGCGCCTTTCGGGCTTGTTCGACCGCGCGTATCGGTTGACATGCCGCGATGCGGCTACGGCGGTCGGTTCGGTGATCGCTGTGCGGCGGGACATTGCCGCGGCCAGTTCGGCGATGGGTCTCGGCAGCGCGACCCTTTCCTGCCAGTCCCCCAAAGCCGTGACCGTCGAGGGCGTCGGCAGGACCGACAGTCTGAGCTGCCATGACCCGCGCGACGATGTCGATTACCGTCGCTACGTGGTCACGCGCGGCCATACGCGCTACCTGGCCGAGGGTCTTGCGGGCTATGACCCGGTTCTAAGGCTGGCGCTCGCCAGCATCGTCAACGACCGGCCACAGCCGGGCGAGGTGAGCGTCGCCGCGACCGAGGTTTCCGATTCGGCCTCTTTCGCGCGCATCCAGGCGGGTGTCCTCGATGCCGAAGGCGCGCGCGATGAGGCCTATGCGCGGAACAATGACGGGCGGTTCGCCGAGTCCGCCGAGTTCTTCCAGTTGCTCGCGCAACGCGCAGACAGCCGGGCGCGCAAGGCGGAACTGCTCGCCAATGCGGGGCTGCAGCAGTCGAACCTGGGGAATTTCGCTGCCGCCCGAAGTATGTTCGACAACGCCGAAAAGGAGATAGCGCGGAACGATGGCGTCACCCAGCGGCTGCTGCGCAACTATCGCGCGATCAGCCTGCTGAACCAGCGACAGTGGCAGGCTGCGCTGGCGGTGCTGGATCAACCGACCGCCGACGTATCGCTCGACTACGACCTCGATGCCATGCGGACCGGCGTCGTATCGGAGCCCATCGCCTACCAGATCAACCGCGAGAACATGCTGCTTCAGCGCCTCGGGGGCGTCGACTCCGGCCTCACCCTGCGTGAGAAGGCGACGATCCTCGATGGCCAGGCGGATGGACTGCGGGGCACCGCCCTCGCGCGCGAGGGGCAGGCGGACGAGGCCGACAAGGCGCTCGAGCGGGCTGACAAGGCGCTGCTGTCGGTGCGCGGCGGCCGGGTGCTTTCAATCCGCTGGCTGCGCGCGCAGACCGCGATGGAACGCGGCGACATCGCCGAGGGACAGGGCAAGCGCGGTCAGGCCGCCGGCCATTTCACCGCTGCGGTCAAGATACTTGAGGAGTCGCATCCGGGTTCGCCCGCGTTGCTGGCTGCCCGCGCCCGCCAGGCCGGCTTTCTCGCCCGGACCGGCGACACGGCTGCCGCGCGCGCGCAGTTTGCCGCCGTCGTCAGCGATGCCGAGGCGGTGACGGACAGTTCGGCGGCGCTCCGGAATCTGCTCACACCCTATTTTGAAATGCTGGTGGCCGCATCCGACCCGGACGCGCCGACGCTGATGTTCCGGGCGATGCAATCCATGCAGCGACCCGGCGTCGCCCAGACGCAGGCGGTGCTGGCGCGCGAGCTGTCCGAGGGCAATGACGAGGCGGCGGCGCTGTTCCGCCTCTCGGTTTCGCGCACCCGCGAGATTGTGCGGACGGAAGTCGAGATCACCGATCTCGCCGCGGTTGCGGAGCCGAGCGGTGACCAGATTGCGCGCCTTGCTGCGGCACGCGAGACGCTCGATGCCCTGAAGGCCGAGCAGACCCGGATAACTGCCCAGCTCGCGAAATTTCCCCGCTACAAGGCCATCGCACCGACATCGGTTCCCCTGAGCGAGCTTCAGGCTGCGCTCAAGGACGGCGAAGGCTATTTCAAGGTCACGATCGTCGGCGATGGCGCCTATGCGCTGTTCGCGACCGGCGACTCCGCCCAGATCCACAAAATTGCGCAGGATCGCGCTACGCTCGAGCGTTCAATCTCAACGCTTCGCGACAGCATTGTCCAGATCGAGAACGGTCAGGTCGTGACCTATCCATTCGATATCGCGCTGGCCCATTCGCTGTATGAGGCGGTGATGGGCGCCTTTGATGCCCGTATCGCGTCCACAAAGCATCTCATCTTCGAGCCGGACGGGCCGCTGCTTGAAATCCCGCCGTCGCTGATGGTGCGTGATGCGGCAAGCGTGGAACGGTATAAGGCAAAGGTTGCCAAGGGCGGTGACGACTTCGACTTCACCGGCACCGAGTGGCTGGGTCGTGGGCGTCTCACCACCATTGCGGTCAGTCCCCGCGCGTTCGTCGATGTGCGCGCTATCGCGCCGTCGCATGGCGGCAAGGCGTATCTGGGCGTGGGCAACAATGCTGCCCCCGCCAGCTTTCCCGTCGGGCAGGGCGCGGAGGGTTGCGACTGGCCGCTGTCGACCTGGCAGAATCCCATCGACCCCGGCGAGTTGAAGCTGGCTGCGTCGATCCTGGGCACCAGGAACAGCACGCTGATGACCGGGGCGTCGTTCAGCGACACCGTCCTCCTCAAGGACGCCGAGCTGTCCGACTATCGTATCATCCACTTTGCCACGCATGGGCTTGTCACTGCCCCGCGTCCGCAATGCCCTGCGCGCCCGGCGCTTGTGACATCGTTCGGCGACGCGAACTCGGACGGGCTGCTGAGCTTCCGGGAGATATTCGACCTTCATCTTGATGCCGATCTGGTCGTTCTGTCGGCGTGCGACACAGCCGGCATGGCAACGGTCGGCGCCTCTCGCGAGGCGGGCGTACCGACCGGCGGCAACTTCGCGCTGGACGGTCTGGTGCGCGCCTTTGTCGGCGCGGGGGCTCGGTCCGTGATCGCGAGCCACTGGCCCGTGCCCGATGACTTCGGCGCGACCCAGACGCTGATTTCCGGGCTCTACACCGGCAAATCGGGCGACTCGATCGGGTTGCGGCTCGACACTGCCCAGATGAAGCTGATGGACAATAAGGACACCTCGCACCCCTTCTACTGGGCGGCGTTCGTGATTCTGGGCGACGGGGCGAAGCCGCTGACGCGCAAGTGAGGCTCAGAGCAGCCCGTTCTCGCGAAAGCTGAACTGGTCGCCGCCCGGCGCGAAGATGACGTGATCGTAAAGCGAGGCGCCGAGCATCCGGCCGATGCGCCAGACCTCACGGGTGGCTGCGATGTCGGCCGCGCTGGGCCGCGGGTCGCCCGAGGGATGCAGATGGCTGAGGAGGAGGAACCGGGCGCCGCACCCGACGATGCTGGCCACCATCGCTGGGAGGGGCAGAATAACGCCGTCGACGTCCCCTTCGATCCATAATGTGCCTACGGTGCGACCCCCTCGGTCGCGGAACTGGAGCGCGAGCACTTCCTTTGGGTTGAATCCTGCGCAGACAGGAGGAAATACCGCCGCGCCGGTCAGGCATTCTGAGGGGGGAGGGGAAAAGGCTTCCATCTGCCGACAGGATGCAGGCCTGCGCCTTCATCGCCATTTGAACATGGTCCAAAGCAATTCCGTTTCGGATCGTTCCGTTGACCTTGCGTCCTGCGCCCCTCGGCGTAAACCGAAGCGATGCGCCACTATGAAGACCAATATCTGACGCTGATGCGCCACATCTGGACCGCCGGCAACGAACGGAGCGATCGCACCGGCGTCGGCACGCGCTCGATCTTCGGCGCGACCATGCGTTTCTCGCTTGCGGACGACGCCGTGCCGTTACTGACGACAAAGCGGGTCTACTGGAAGGTGGCGGCGCGGGAGATGCTCTGGTTCCTGACGGGCAACACCAATATCCGGCCTCTGGTCGAGCAGGGCGTTCATATCTGGAGCGACTGGCCACTGGCGCGCTATCGCCGGGAAACAGGCGTGGACATCGCCATGGCCGACTTCGAGGCGCGGATACTGGCGGACGAGGCGTTCGCCGCGCAATGGGGGGATCTCGGGCCTGTCTACGGGCGGCAATGGGTCGACTGGCCCCGCTATGAGCCGGCGCCGGAGGGGGAGGGGCTCTACCGGCGCGCCGCGCGGGGTCACAACCAGATTGCCGCGCTGGTCGAGGCGATCCGAACCAATCCTGGGTCGCGGCGGCTTCTGTTCACCGGCTGGAATGTCGACGAGATCGAGGGCATGGCGCTGCCGCCCTGCCACATGACCTATCAGTTTCACGTTGCCGATGGATGCCTGTCCGGGCTCCTGTTCCAGCGCAGCGCCGATCTTGCGCTTGGCGTGCCGTTCAATCTCTTCGGCCTGGCGCTTATCACCCGGATGTTGGCGCAGCAGTGCGATCTGATGCCCGGCGAGATCATCTGGCAGGGGGGCGATGTGCACCTCTACCGCAATCATGAGGCGCTTGTGCAGGAGCAGCTCTCCCGGACGCCCGAGGGCACGCCCCTGCTTCGGATCACGCGGCGCCCGCCCTCCATGTTCGACTATGCGATCGAGGATTTTGTGGTCGAAAATTATACCCCGCAGCGGCATATCCCGGCCCCGGTCGCCGTGTGATCGAAAAATGCTGGCGCCTCGGTTGACAGGGCAGAGCCGCTTATATAGGCGGCGCTTCTCACCTCGCGCGGGTGTAGCTCAGTTGGTTAGAGCGCCGGCCTGTCACGCCGGAGGTCGCGGGTTCGAGCCCCGTCACTCGCGCCATTTGCCTGTTTCCATCCACAGCAGCAATGGCCTTAGCGGCGCGATCCAGATCGTGCCCGCAAAGAGGTAGACCGCAACCTGCGCCAGCACCGGCAGGCGACCGATCGGGCCTGAGAAGCTGCCGACCAGAATGGCGAGCGCGGTGATGAGCCCCAAAATCATGAAGATACCGGCGGGTTTGCGCCAGCTGGGCTCGTGATTCACGCGGATGCTCCGGCGGGTTCGATGATGGCGCGTTCCGTCAGCACGAGGTGGAGCGGCGCGTCGTGCGCGTCGACGGCAACCGCCTCGACCTGCTGCACCGACCAGGCGAGGCCGATCCGCAGTGCGTCGGGAAAGAGGGCGAACGCGCGGTCATAATAGCCGCCGCCCTGACCGAGCCGGTTCATCCGCGCGTCGAACGCGACGAGCGGCGCGATCAGCACGTCGGGCGCGACCGCTGGTGCGTCCGGTCCGGGCTGGAGCGTCCGGAATGGGCCGGGGACGAGGATCTCGTCAGGATGCCAGCGGACAAAGGCAAGCACGCCGGACAGGCGATCAATCGCCGGCAACGCCACGCCGTTGCCGCGCGCGACGAGCTGATCCACGATCCCGTTTGTCGGCGCCTCGTCACCGACCGCATGATAAAGCGCCACGGTGGCGTCTGGCGCGATGCGTTCCAGCACGGCGCCGGGCAAGGCGCGGAATGCAACCGACCGCACGACAGGGGCGAGCCCCGCCACGAAATCGGCGCGGCGCGCCCGGACTGCGGCGCGCAGATCGCGTTTGGCATCCGCGACGGCCGGACGGTCTGTCGTTGTGGTCACGAATCCTCCCCACAGTGACGCGAACGAAAGGGGTGACGGGACCACCATGGGCCGTTGGCCGGAAAATCCTCTGACGCCTCAACGTCAGGTGGGGACCATGTAACCGGACCAGGGTCCGGCAAGGGACAGCCCCCTTGGATGTGATATCGCCTCAGGGATGTTCGCTACGGCGCGCACCGGGCAGTACCCGTCAAACCCAATCTAGGCGGAGGCAAGGTCCGCCGCAAGGCCTTCGGAGATTGCCTCCAGCCGCTCCGCCAGGGCCTCAAGGGTCGCGGCGAAGGCAATCTGGTCGGTATCGGGGATGGTAGGCACGTCGCGCACCGCCGATTGCACCTTCAATTCCTGCTCGAGAAGTTCGTCGGCGAGCAGAATTGCGCCGAACAACAGCTGGCGCACTTCGGTGAGGCCGGGATTGCCCGTCTTGACCTTTTCGACGCGCTCCCCGATCATGCGGGCGAGCTGGTGCAGCCTGCCCTCCTCGCCATCGCGGCAGTGCATCGCATAGACCCGGCCCGCTACGTTGATTTTCACTTCAGCCATCGCGTCGCGCCTTCTGGAGATCGTCGATCAGCGAATCCAGCGAGCGGAGCGCCGCCAGCGCCTTGTCATGGCTGAAAGGATTCACCTCGCCCTCGTCCTGCCGAGGCGCGGGAGCCGCAAAAAGATCCGCAGAAGCGGCGCCCGCGCGCGGGCGCGCCGTCTCCGCGGCCGCAGTTGCGCGGGCGAGTGCCTCTTCCGCCGCCGTCGCCCGGGCCACGGCCTTGGCTATGCTGCCCTCAAGCCGGGTGATGGCGCGGTCGATCCGCGCGGCCGCCTGCGTCATGCGCTCGCTCGTCATGGACCGTCCTTATCACGCTGTTTGCCCTTTGCAAAAGGCAAGGCTGCGGCGTTCTCCTCCGACCGGCAATGGTTGACGATGGGGGGGCGAGCGGACAAACGGGGCGCCAAAGCGAATCGCGCCGGACGCGCGCGTTCATCCTGACAGTGACCGAAATCAAGATAGAAAGCGGCAGGGCTCCCGACGATGGCGATTACCGATCAAGACCTGTCCAACGCAATTCGGGTCCTGGCCATGGATGCGGTCGAAGCCGCCAATAGCGGCCATCCCGGCATGCCGATGGGCATGGCCGATGTCGCCACGGTGCTGTTCCGCGACGTGCTGAAATATGATGCTTCGGCGCCGGATTGGGCGGATCGAGACCGCTTCGTCCTGTCCGCTGGCCACGGCTCCATGCTGATCTATGCGCTGCTGCATCTGACTGGCTACGCCCGGCCCACGATCGACGATATCCGCAATTTCCGTCAACTTGGCAGCCCGTGCGCCGGGCACCCGGAAAATTTCGAGCTGCCGGGGGTCGAGGTGACGACAGGGCCGCTTGGGCAGGGTCTTGCAATGGCGGTCGGCATGGCGATGGCGGAGCGGCACCTCAATGCGGTGTTCGGCGACGCGCTGGTCGACCACCGCACCTGGGTGATCGCCGGTGACGGCTGCCTGATGGAAGGGCTCAATCACGAGGCTATCGGGCTCGCCGGGCATCTCGGACTCGGGCGCCTCAATGTGCTGTGGGACGACAATCGCATCACCATCGACGGCGATACCGACCTGTCGACCAGCGAGGACGTCAAGGCGCGCTATGCCGCGACCGGCTGGCATGTCGTGGTGTGCGACGGACATGACTTCGCCGACATCCGCCGGGCCATGGACGAGGCGCTGGCCGATCCGCGCCCGTCGCTCATCGCCTGCCGCACGATCATCGGCAAGGGTGCACCCAACAAGCAGGGCGGGCACAATGTCCATGGTTCCCCTCTCGGGAAGGATGAGGTGGCGGCGGTCCGCGAGGCGATGGGCTGGACGCTGCCTCCCTTCGAGCTGCCGCCGGAAATCCTGACCGACTGGCGCAGTTTCGGCCTGCGCGGCACGCCCGATCGGTTGGAATGGGAGGCACGCCTCTCCGCCGATGCTGAGGGGGGCGAGTTCCGGCGCCGCATGGCCGGCGACCTGCCAGAAGACATGGGCATCAAGGCCTATATCGACGGATTGATCGCGGAGCCGAGGAAAGTCGCAACCCGCAAAGCGTCCGAAATGGCGCTGGAGGTGCTGACCGCGAACGTGCCGGAGATGATCGGCGGCTCGGCCGACCTCACCGGCTCCAACAACACAAAAACCAAGGCGACATCGCCCTTCGGCCAGCAAAGCTATGGCGGCCGCTATGTCTATTACGGCATCCGCGAATTCGGCATGGCCGCGGCGATGAACGGGATGGCGCTCCACGGCGGCGTGATCCCCTATGGCGGCACGTTCCTGGTCTTTTCCGACTATTGCCGCAACGCCATCCGCATGTCGGCGCTCCAGCGTGCGCGTGTGATCTATGTGCTCACCCATGACAGCATCGGGCTGGGCGAAGATGGTCCCACGCACCAGCCGGTCGAGCATGTCATGTCGATGCGCATGATTCCCAATCTGGAGGTATTCCGGCCCTGTGACATAGTGGAAACCGCCGAGTGCTGGGCTCTTGCGCTGCAAAATGCGGATAAGCCATCCGCGCTTGCGCTTACGCGGCAAAATCTTTCGCAGTTGCGAGAGGGTGGCGACATGTTGAGCGCGAAGGGCGCTTACCGGCTGAAATCCGCCAAAAATCCACGTCGCGTGGTCATCGTCGCGACCGGATCGGAGGTTGAAATCGCGGTAAACGTGCGTGACATGCTGGAAAAGACAGGTATCGGCGCCGACATTGTCTCCATGCCGTCATGGTCGCGCTTCATGGCGCAGCCTGCCGACTACCGGAACGAGCTGCTGCCCCACGACGTGCTGCGCGTGTCGATCGAGGCGGGCACGACTTTCGGTTGGGAAGCGATCACCGGCATCGCCGGGCTTCGCTTCGGCATAGACAGTTTCGGTGCGTCGGCCCCCGCCGACGCGCTGTACGACCATTTCGGCCTCACCGCCGAGAAGATCGCGCCGCGTATCGTCGCGGCGCTGGATTGAGAGCCTAAGGAGGAACAGGTCAGATGACAGTCAAGGTAGCCATCAACGGGTTCGGTCGCATCGGCCGTCTGGTCGCGCGCGCAATCCTGGAGCGCACCGATCATGATCTGGAACTGGTGGCGATCAACGATCTTGGTGACGCCCAGTCGAACGCGCTCCTGTTCAAGCGCGACAGCGTCCATGGTCCTTTCCCCGGTGAGGTGTCGGTTGACGGCGATGTGATCGTGATCGACGGCAAGCGAATCAAGGTCACCGCCGAGCGCGATCCCGCCAACCTGCCCCATGCGGCGCTGGGCGTCGAGATCGCCCTCGAGTGCACCGGCATCTTCGCGAGCAAGGAGAAGGCCAGCGCCCACCTGACCGCTGGCGCGAAGCGCGTCATCATCTCGGCGCCGGGCACCAATGTCGACCGCACGGTCGTCTTCGGCGTCAATCACGACCAGCTGAGCGCCGAGGACATCGTCATTTCCAACGCAAGCTGCACGACCAACTGCCTCGCGCCGCTCGCCAAGGTGCTGCACGACGCCATCGGCATCGAGAGCGGCTTCATGACGACGATCCACAGCTACACCAACGACCAGAACACGCTCGATCAGCTGCACAAGGACATGCGCCGTGCGCGTGCCGCCGCGCTGTCGATGATCCCGACCACCACGGGCGCGGCGCGTGCTGTGGGTGAGGTGCTGCCGGAGCTCAAGGGCAAGCTCGACGGCTCCTCGGTCCGTGTTCCGACTCCGAACGTTTCCGTCGTCGACCTGAAGTTCATCGCCAAGCGTGCGACGACCAAGGACGAGGTCAACGGGCTGCTCAAGGCCGCGTCCGAGGCTGGACCGCTCAAGGGCGTTCTTGGCTATTCGGAGGAGCCGCTGGTGTCGGTTGACTACAACGGCGATCCGCGCAGCTCGACCGTCGACAGTCTCGAGACGGCGGTGATCGACGGCAAGCTCGTGCGCGTTCTCAGCTGGTACGACAATGAGTGGGGTTTCTCCAACCGCATGATCGACACGACCGGCGCGCTGGCGAAATTCCTCTGAACTACGGGCCGGACGATCCCATGACCAGACGCTTTAAAACGCTCGACGATATGGGCGATATTGCCGGCAAGGCAGTGCTTGTCCGTGAGGATCTGAACGTGCCGATGCAGGATGGCGCGGTCAGCGACGATACGCGGCTTCGTGCTGCGGCGCAGACGCTGACCGAGCTGGCCGACAGGGGCGCAAAGGTTCTGGTGCTCGCGCATTTCGGCCGGCCCAAGGTGCCATCGGCGGAGTATTCGCTGGCGCAGATTGCAGGGCCGCTCGGCGACGTGCTTGGCCGGCCAGTGACATATGTCGACTGGGAGGGCGACAAGGACGCCGTGGCGGCGCTTCAGCCCGGCGCCATCGCATTGCTCGAAAACACGCGCTTCTTCGGCGGCGAGGAAAAGAACGATCCGGTTGTCGTCGACCGCTTTGCCTCGCTTGGCGATCTCTATGTGAACGACGCCTTTTCGGCGGCGCACCGCGCCCATGCCTCGACCGAGGGGCTGGCGCATCGTCTCCCCGCCTTTGCGGGGCGCCAGATGGAAAAGGAGCTGGACGCGCTCGAGGCGGCGCTCGGCGCGCCGGTCAAGCCGGTGGCCGCCGTCGTGGGCGGCGCGAAGGTTTCGACCAAGCTCGACGTGCTCAACAATCTGGTGGCCAAAGTCGATCATCTGATCATCGGCGGCGGCATGGCGAACACTTTCCTTGCCGCGCGCGGCGTCGACGTCGGCAAGTCGCTGTGCGAGCACGACCTCGCCGACACCGCGCGCGCCATCCTCGATGCGGCGGACAAGGCGGGCTGCACGGTCCACCTCCCCTATGATGTGGTGGTTGCGAAGGCGTTCGCCGCCAATCCGGCGTCCCTGCGGACATGCAACGTGCATGAGGTCGCCGCCGACGAGATGATCCTCGATGTCGGTCCGGCTGCGGTCGAAGCGTTGGCGGACGCGCTCAAGACCTGCAGGACGCTGGTCTGGAACGGTCCGCTGGGCGCGTTCGAGATTCCGCCCTTCGATGCGGCGACCGTGGCGCTGGCGCGGACAGCCGCCGCGCTGACCCGCGAAGGCGCGCTGACGTCGGTCGCGGGCGGTGGCGACACTGTCGCTGCGCTCAACCAGGCGGGCGCGGCGGAGGACTTCTCCTTCGTGTCGACGGCTGGCGGCGCGTTTCTGGAATGGATGGAAGGCAAGGTTCTGCCAGGCGTGGCGGCACTGCGGGCGGGGTCCTGAGGCGGGCGCATGACGGCCGGCAGCAATCAGGCTGCGCCATTTTTCTGGCTGCACATCAAGAAGTCAGCCGGCACCAGCGTACGGGCAATGCTGAACCCGCACTATCGAGAGGTGGACCGGACGGAGCGCCCCGCGAACTTCATTCAGTCCACCCCCGACCAGTATAACGACATCCTCAACAATTTCCGGGTCGTGCTGGGCGCCTATCAGTTCCGCCGTGCCCTGTTCGCGCGCACCTACCTGTATCCCGAACGATGGGATGCCATGCTGTCCTTCGCCTTCGCGCGCGAACCCCACGCCCGCGCGGTCAGCATGTTCCAGTATCTGTTCTGGGGTCCGCTGCCCCGGCGGATCATGCACATGCAGCGTTATCGCAGGCTCGCGCTCAGTATGGCGCAATGCTTCGACCTCTTTCTCGACTGCATCGAGGAATTCCGCGCCAGCGAAAGCATCTATTATCGCGGCGACCTGCATTTCCCGACGCATACGGCGTCGGTATGGGACGACGTGACCGACGAGGCCGGCAACATGCTGCTGACGCGCCTGTATCGGCTGGAAAGCCTGACGCCGGCCATCAATCAGGTGCTGACCGATTGCGGTCTTCCGCCGCGCGAGGCGCAGGCGCCCGCCCGGAACCGCTCGGGCCGCAAAGGACGCTATCAGCCAAGCCCGGCGCAACGACGCCGCGTCGAGGCGATGTTTGCCAGGGATTTTGACCTGTACGAAAATGCCATTGTGCTCTGAACAGGGGTGCGGCGGCCAATTAGCCAGAGGGAACGGACGACATGCAGTATCAGGACATGATGGACAAAATCGCCGCGGGTAACGGATTCATCGCGGCGCTCGACCAGTCGGGCGGCTCGACGCCCAAGGCGCTGAAAGGCTATGGCATCGAGGAAAGCGCCTATTCGGGCGATGAGGAGATGTTCGGCCTCATCCACGCCATGCGTGCGCGCATCATCTCCGCGCCCTGTTTCACCGGCGAGAAGGTGATCGGCGCGATCCTGTTCGAGCGGACCATGGACGGCGAAGTCGATGGCAAGCCGACGCCCGAGGCGCTGATCGCGAAGGGCGTCGTCCCGTTCATCAAGATCGACAAGGGACTGGAGGCGGAAGCCAACGGCGTCCAGATGATGAAGCCGATGCCGGAGCTGGATGCGCTTCTGACCCGCGCCAAGGCGCTGAACGTGTTCGGCACCAAGGAGCGTTCGGTCGTCAATTCGGCCAACCGCGAGGGCATCACCGCAATCGTCGCCCAGCAGTTCGAGATTGGCCGCCAGGTTCTGAGCCATCAGATGATGCCGATCCTGGAGCCGGAAGTGAACATCAAGAGCGAAACCCGCGCCGAGTGCGACCAGATCCTCATGGAGGAACTGCTGAAGGCCCTCGACGCGATGACGGGCGACGACAAGGTGATGCTGAAGCTGTCGATCCCGGCCACGCCGGGCCTGTTCGACCCGCTGGTCGATCACCCGCGCGTCCTCAAGGTCGTGGCGCTGTCCGGCGGCTATGCGCGGCCCGAAGCCTGCGCCGAGCTGGCCAAGAATCGCGGGATGATCGCGAGCTTCAGCCGCGCCCTGCTCGAGGACCTTCGCCACCAGATGAGCGACGACGAATTCGCCAGCTCGCTCGGCGGCGCGATCGACCAGATCCACGCGGCGTCCACGACCAAGGCGCTGGCGAGCGCCTGAACCTGCTGGACGGAAGGGGTGGGCAACGGCCTGCCCCTTTCCCATTGTGTCCCGAGCGCCTATGTCATGCCGAACCTGTCAGGAGATACGAGCATGACCGCCATTCAGGACATTCCGCTCAAGACCATCGACGGTCAGCCCGCCAGCCTCGGTGTCTATGCCGGCAAGGTGCTGCTGGTGGTCAACGTCGCATCCAAATGTGGCCTGACCCCGCAATATGAGGGGCTGGAGGCACTCTATCGTGAGTATCGTGATCGCGGTCTCGTGGTCCTTGGTTTCCCTGCCAATGATTTCGCCGGACAGGAACCGGGCACCAACGAGGAGATCGCGAGTTTCTGCACCACCAATTTCGGCGTCGACTTCCCGATGTTCGAAAAGCTGGTGGCAACGGGCCCGGACAAGCATCCGCTCTATGCCGCCCTCACGGCCGCCTGGCCGCAAAAGACGGGCGACGCGGCGGGTTGGCGCGAAAAGCTGAAGGGCTATGGCATCACGCCAACGGAGGATCCGGAGGTGCTTTGGAACTTCGAGAAATTCGTAATCGACGGAAATGGCGAGGTGGTTGCGCGCTTTGCGCCGGATACGGCGCCGAACGATCCCGCGCTGATCGCGGCGATCGAGGCTGCCCTTGGCTGACGACGTCGATACGTTCCTCGAGGCGGGTGTTCCGCATCAGTTTGCGCCACCGCCACGCCAGACGCCGTGTCAGCTCTATCTCATTTCCCCCGGCGACGTTGGCGGCGAATTTCCTGACCGGCTGAAGGCTGCTCTCGACGGTGGAGCGGTTGCCGCCTTTCAGTTCCGCGTCAAGGATATCGACCAGCATGAGGCCGCGCGCCTCGCCGATCCGCTTCAGCGCATCTGCACCGACCGGGACGTGGCCTTTATCGTCAATGATTCCGTGGCGCTCGCGAGGCGCCTCGGCGCGGACGGCGTCCATCTGGGACAGGGGGATGGCGACCTGCGCGAGGCTCGCGATATTCTCGGCCCGTCGGTGCAGATCGGCGTCACCTGCCATGCCAGCCGCCACCTTGCGATGGAGGCGGGAGAGGCGGGCGCGGACTATGTCGCTTTCGGCGCCTTCTACCCCAGCACGACCAAGGCGAGCGAACATCGGCCAGACCCTGCGATCCTCAGCTGGTGGGCGGCGCTGTTCGAACTGCCATGCGTCGCGATCGGCGGGATCACGCCAGCCAATGCCGCGCCGCTGGTCGCCGCTGGCGCCGATTTTCTCGCGGTGAGCGGGGCCGTGTGGACTCACCCCGTCGGCCCGGCGGCTGCGGTGGCTGCGTTTGCGGCGGTGTTGGACTAAGGTGCCGCGTCGGCGCGCGCACGTTCGATCATTGCCGCGATTTCGTCTAGAATGGCGAGCCGCTGTTTCTTCAGCCCTTCGAGATGCTCGTCGGAGGCAGCCGCAATGCCGGTTTCGATCCCGCCGATCTGCTTGGTCAGATCGTGGTAGCTGTTGGACAGAGACTGAAAATGGCTGTTCGACAGCTTGAATGCGTGGATGATCTCGCCGTCCTGCGCGAATATGCTGTGAAGATCGTGACCGGCTTCGCTCATGACTGTTCCCTTCGGCTGGTCTCGCGATTGTGCAGCCGGACCGGCCGCCGGGCATTGAGGGAAATCAAACGCGCGCCAACTGCTCTTGCCGATGCGGCGCAAGGCCGCTACGGCGCAGTCCGGCTCTTTTCCATCTCCACCATCAGCAAGGCTAGGCCCGTCCCATGGCTAAGATCAGCGGCGTCGACATCCGTCCCGGCAACATCCTCGAATATGAGAACGGTATCTGGCGTGTTGCCAAGACCCAGCATACCCAGCCGGGCAAGGGCGGTGCGTTCATGCAGGTCGAGATGAAAAACCTGATAGACGGGCGCAAGACCAACGTGCGCTTCCGTTCGGCGGACACGGTCGAGAAGGTGCGGCTCGACACCAAGGATTTCCAGTATCTCTACGCCGAGGGCGAGAGCCTCGTCTTCATGGACAAGGACACCTACGAGCAGATTTTCCTTGAGCGCGACCTGCTCGGCGAGGCCGCCGACTTCCTGCAGGATGGCATGGACGTGACCCTCGAACTGTGGGACGAGCGGCCGATCTCGGTCCAGCTGCCCGAGCAGATCGAGGCGACCATCGTCGAAGCCGACGCGGTGGTGAAGGGCCAGACCCAGTCATCGAGCTTCAAGCCCGCCGTGCTTGACAACGGCGTGCGCATCCTCGTGCCGCCCCATATCGCCAGCGGCACGCGGATCGTCGTCGATGTCTATGAGCGCAGCTATCTGCGGAAAGCGGATTGAGCGTCAACAGATGGTATCGCATTCCGGTCTGCTGACCGTCATCGAGCGCGCCGCGCGCAAGGTCGCGCCCAAGCTCCGGCGCGATTTCGGCGAGGTGGCGCAGCTCCAGGTCAGCCGCAAGGGGCCTGCCGATTTCGTTTCCATGGCCGACAAGCGTGCCGAGGCGACGCTGGTCGAGGAGCTGGGCAAGGCGCGGCCCGACTGGGGCTTTCTGCTCGAAGAGGGGGGCGAGATCGAGGGTGACCCGACCAAGCCGCGCTGGGTGATCGATCCGCTCGACGGCACCACCAATTTCCTCCACGGCATTCCCCATTTCGCCGTTTCGATCGCGGTGCAGGAGCCGAAGCGCGATGGCAGCGGCTGGGGCGAGATCACGACCGGGCTCGTGTATCAGCCGATCACCGATGAGAGCTACTGGGCGGAAAAGACGCGGGGCGCGTGGTTGCAGGACCGACGGTTGCGCGTCTCCGCGCGGCGCGATCTCACCGAGGCGCTGATCGCGACGGGCATCCCCTTTCACGGCCATGGCGACATGGCCCAGTGGACGCGCATTTTCGGCGCGGTGGCGCCCAGCGTCGCGGGCATCCGTCGCTTCGGATCGGCGGCGCTCGACCTCGCTCATGTCGCCGCTGGCCGCTACGATGCGTTCTGGGAGAGCGGCCTTGCGCCGTGGGACGTGGCGGCGGGCATCC
>CAZGVX010000023.1:26646-30989 GCA_964529225.1 uncultured Sphingobium sp. | reverse complement strand
GACCCGGAGCCGCCGCCCACATGTCCCTTCATCTAAACCGACAATGTCAAAGAGCCATCCAACGTTCGAAGCGGACACTTATCGTTCCCCGCTATCGCTACCGGGGGACCAGTGTCCGTCTATGTTGGCGACCGATGCAGTGGAGTGGCTGGAAAGCCGCGTCACCGTCTCGGTGGAGGGGCATATATGGAGGCCCTTCCGACCCGTCAAACACTTTTTGCACTTTTATTTCATCTGACAGGCAAGATACTGATCTATAAAGCGTTTTGACGACATAGATACCCTTACGGGGCATTAACGAGGCGCCTGGGTTCGCCCCTTGGATAGCCTCGGGACGACTCATGGCGACGCGAATCCGTCCAGACTCACGCGCTCCGGATATAGTCGCGCATGGCTTCGGCCTCGGCTTCGATCGAATCGATCCTCGATTTGACGAGGTCGCCGATGCTGATGAAGCCGACCATCCGCTCGCTCTCAACCACCGGCAGGTGGCGGATCCGGCGCCGGGTCATCAACGCAAGCGCCTCCAGGATGCCGGTGGACGGCGTGATGGTGATGGGCGGCGAGGTCATCACCTCACCGACGGCCATGTCCATCATCGCGGGTCCGCGCGCGGCCAGTCCGTAAATCACGTCGCGTTCGGAAAACAGGCCGACCGCACGGTCGCCATCCACCACCGGCACGCAACCGATCCGCTGCCGCGCCAGCATCGCCACGACATCGGCAACGGGATCGTCGGGCTGGACATGGGCCACCGGCCCCCGGCCCTTGAGCAATTTCGCAACGGTCATAGCATCTCTCCTTGCTACCCCGGCGCCGCTTTGTTCCCTGTTCCACGCGAAATCTGGATCGCCGGGTCGCTTACTATGCGCCATCGCCGGGACGACGTCAAAGAGCTGTTGCCGGAAAGCCGGGACATGCCTAACCCCGCGCCATGGATCGACGTTACGGCCTCGACGACCCACAGGATTCGGGCTTCGCCTGGCGTCGCTATCGTCGGATACTGGCGGCGATGAACATCGTCGCGCTTGCTGTCGGCGTCGGTGCAGCCTGGCTGCTGTGGCACATGCGCGGCCCCCTGCCGCCGCTGTTCCTGCTGCTGGTCGCGCTTGGCCTCTACGCCACGGTCATGATGGCTGCCGCGCTGATGGGCCTCATATTCCTGTCGAGCGGCACAGGCCATGACGAACAGATCATCGACTTTACGGAAGGAGAACACCCGCGTGACGACTGAACGCCCCCCTCGCGGCGAAACCACGCTGCGCATGGTGCCGATGCCCGCAGACATTAACACTAACGGACACATCTTCGGCGGCTGGGTGCTGAGCCAGATGGACATTGCGGGCGGCATCATCGCCCATCGCGAGGCACAGGGGCCGGTTGCCACTGTCGCCATCGACCGCATGGAATTCATCGTGCCGATTCTGGTCGGCGATGTCGTGACCTTTTATGCGTCCATCGCGCAGCGTGGCCGAACGTCGATCGCCGTGCATCTCGAGGTCTATTCCGAACGCCGCAATACGGCCACGGAGATCAAGGTGACATCCGGAACCTTCACCTATGTCGCGATCGATGCGGAGGCACGGCCCCGGCCGTTGCCCTGAGACTCACCGGGCTGCGGTCACTCGGCCGCCTCTGTCGCGACACGGGGGCGGCGCCCACGCCGGGGCCGGGGCGCGGGCTCATCGCCCCCATCCTGGTCGGCTGCCGTATCGGGGAGCGGTGAACGCCCTATCGCCGGTGGCAAGCTCGAAATATCGAGCGCCGCTTCGCCATTGGCCTCCACCTGCACCTTGCGCGGGCGTCCGCGCCGTCGGGGCGCGGCAGCCTCGGCAGGCTCAGCCGATTCGGAAGCCAATGCGAACTCGGGCGCAGGGGCCGATGGCGGCTGGGCTCGCTCGCGACGCTCGAACTGGTCGTCGTCGCGCGCCGGGGATGTTTCCGCCTGCCGCTCGCGCGGCCGTTCGAAATTGCGCTGACGATGGGGGTAGCTGTCCCGCTCAGGCGCCTCGCTTCCGGCGATACCATCGTCGTCATCGCCATAGTCGTCGTCCGGCTCATTGTCGCCGGGCCGGCGAAAGCGCGCCTGCTGCTCTTCCTGACGGGCGCGATTGTCGGCCAGGACGCGGAAATAATGGTCGGCAAACTGGAGATAATATTCGGCATTGACCCGATCGCCCGTCATTTGCGCATCGCGGGCCATGTTGCGGTATTTCTCGAGGAGCTGGGCGGCGTTACCCCTGGCGCGGCTGTCGATGCGATTGCCGCTTTCGCCATTGCCTCTGTTACCTCCGCCGTTCGGGCGCGCATTATTCCTGCCGCGACGGCGGCCGGCCTGACGATTGTTGATCAAGTCGCTAGTCCTGTTTGCCAAAAGGTCCGTTCAATTCCTTCGCCGCCCCGGCGACCAAGCTCATGCCGCTGGCGCATACAGCCGATCCATTCCGGCCGGTGCGACCCTCGCGCGCTGACAGTGCGGGACAAGCGCGCCGTCGTGACTCCGGGAACGGGTGGCGCCTTGCGGATGCATACCCGCCAATCGCGCCTTCCATGCAACGCCAGATAGCGACTCGCTTCCCCTAAACCAAGAGCTTTTGCGTATCCGCGTTAAAAAAGCGCATAGAAGTCGCTAAACCCTTGCCGGTGCATTCGAAATGGCGAGGCAGCGGTCGCGTCCGCCCAGATCGCCGTGGCAGACCGCCCGCCAGCCATGATTGCGGAAGATTGCGGCGGCTGTTTCGCCCTGGTCGTGCCCGATCTCGAACAGGGCAAGCCCGCCCGGCGCGAGGATGGAATCGAGCCGGGGCGCAAGCACGCCATAGGCATCCAGCCCGTCCGGGCCGCCGAACAGCGCGCCGTGCGGATCATGGCGCGCGGCTTCGTCGGCGAGCGGATCGTCCTGCGCCACATAGGGCGGATTGCACAGGACAAGGTCAAAGGCCTCTTTCAGCCCGTCCGCCCAGTTGCCACGCCGGAATGCCGCGCGCGCGCGCAACCCGTGCGCGCGAGCATTGTCCTCGGCGATCGCCAGCGCCTTGCTCGATATGTCGATGCCAAGGCCGGTCGCATCAGGCCAGACGCAGAGCGCGGCCAGCAACAGCGCGCCGGACCCTGTGCCGAGGTCGAGGATGCGCGCCGGCGGTGTCCGGTCCGCATAGTGCGCCCGGGCGACCTCGATCAGTGTTTCGCTGTCGGGCCGGGGGATCAGCACATCGGGCGTGACGGCAAGGCGGAGCGTCCAGAAATCGCGCCATCCAACGATGTGGGCGACCGGCTCCCCCGCCCGCCGCCGGGCGAGCAGCGCCGCCGCGCCTTTCGGCACCGCCAGATCGCGCAAGGCCAGCAGCAGCGCCTCGCGTTCGATCCCGAGCGCATGGGCCGCCAGCAGCTCCGCATCGAGCCGGGCCGTATCGCTGACCGCCGTGAGCTGCGCAGTCGCTTCGCGCAGCCAGTCGGCCATCCTATCCAACGCCGTCAAGCTGCGCGAGCCGCGCCGCCTCGTCCTCCGCCACCAGCGCGCCGATCACCTCCTCCAGCCCCGGCCCCTCGAGGATTTCCGGCAGACGGTGGAGCGTCAGGTTGATCCGGTGGTCCGTCACGCGACCTTGCGGGAAATTATAGGTGCGGATCCGCTCGGAGCGGTCGCCCGAACCCACCATCGCCTTGCGCGCGCCCGCCTGTTCGGACTGGGTGCGCTCCCGTTCCATTTCGAAAATGCGCGTGCGCAGCACCTGCATGGCCTTGTCCTTGTTCTTGTGCTGGCTGCGCTGATCCTGCTGGGTCACGACGATACCGGTAGGCAAGTGAGTGATGCGCACCGCCGAATCGGTGGTGTTGACATGCTGTCCGCCCGCACCCGACGCGCGATAGATGTCGATCTTGAGGTCGGCGTCCGCGATCTGGACGTCGACCTCCTCGGCCTCGGGCAGCACGGCTACGGTGGCGGCGGAGGTGTGGATGCGTCCGCCGCTTTCGGTGACGGGCACGCGCTGGACGCGGTGCACGCCGCTTTCGAACTTGAGCTTCGCGAACACCCCCGTGCCGGTGACCGAGGCGATGACCTCCTTGAACCCGCCCTGTTCGGAGGCGCTGGCCGAGATGATCTCGACCCGCCAGCCGCGCGTCTCCGCATAGCGTTGATACATGCGCAGGAGATCGCCCGCGAACAGCGCCGCCTCGTCGCCGCCCGTGCCCGCGCGGATTTCAAGGAGGGCGGGCCGCTGGTCGGCGGCATCGCGCGGGAGCAGCGCGAGCGCGAGCGCGCGCTCGGCTTGCGGAAGGCGCTGCTGCACGGCGCGCAGCTCCTCCTCGGCCATCGCCTTCAGCTCCGGGTCGGCGAGCAT
>CAZGVX010000023.1:0-26546 GCA_964529225.1 uncultured Sphingobium sp. | reverse complement strand
GCACGGCGCGCAGCTCCTCCTCGGCCATCGCCTTCAGCTCCGGGTCGGCGAGCATGTCGGCAAGGTCGGTGGCCTCGCGGCGCAGGTCCGCGACTTCCTCGGCGGCGCGGGCGACCGGCTCCAGTTCGGCATAATCCTTGGACAGGCGCACGAAGTCGGCCGGGTCGAGGTCGGGCCGGGCCATACCCGCCTGCACCTCGTCCTTGCGCGCGAGAATCTGCGCGATCCGGTCAGCGGAAATAGTGGTCATCGGTTGCCGTCATGCTGAACTTGTTTCAGCATCCATTTTGCACCAACGGGAGAGGGAACCGTCGCTGTGGACCCTGAAACAAGTTCAGGGTGACGAAAAAAGTTAATAAACCAATCGCCTCTTTTCATTCGGTAGGCCCCGCAGTGCTCAGCAGCATCTCGTCAAGGCTCGACGCCACACGTCGGGAAAGATCCGGGAAGGCGTCAAAATCATCCACCAGACTTTGAAGATGGTAGCGCACGGAAGCGGTTTCGCTTTCTCTAACAAACAGCGCCGCCGCATGTCTCCATTTGCGGGCGAGCTCCACCCGTCGCTTGGCATTACCCTTGAACGCAACCTCTGTCGGAATGTTGGCCGCCCGAAGTTTCCTTGCGACGTCTTGCGCTTCGATCTCAAGATGAGGCTTATCGGGGATGACCGAGATAACTGCCTCAGGCGCTGGCATCCCCACCAGCATCGCCAGTCGCTCGACCCCCGCCGCCCAGCCGACCGCCGGGGTATGCGGCCCGCCGAGGTTCTCGATGAGCCCGTCATAGCGCCCGCCGCCCAGCACCGTGCCCTGCGCGCCGAGGCGATCCGTCACGAATTCGAACGCGGTATGGCGATAATAATCGAGGCCGCGCACCAGCCGCGCATTGCGGTCCCACGCCACGTCTGCCGCCTTGAGGCCGTCGGTCACCTTCTCGAAGAAGGTCCGCGCCTCGTCGGTCAGATAAGCGTCGATGTCGGGCGCTGTCGCGACCACCGCCTTGTCCCGCTCGTCCTTGCTATCGAGGATGCGCAGCGGGTTCTTGTCCAGCCGCGTCAGACTGTCCTCGCTCAAGGCATCCCGATGCGCCTCGAAATGCGCGACCAGCGCCGCGCGCCACGCCTCCCGGCTCGGCGCGTCGCCCAGCGTATTGAGCGTCAGCGTCACGCCCTCGCTGAGGCCCAGTTCCTTGAGCAGATGGTCGGCAAAGATCAGCAGCTCCGCATCGGCGAGCGGCTCGGCTGCGCCGATGATCTCCGCATCGAGCTGGTGGAACTGGCGATACCGACCCTTCTGCGGCCGTTCATAGCGGAAGACGGGGCCATGGGTCGCGACTTTCAAAGGCGCATATTGCTGCCAGCCCTCGGTAATGTAGGCGCGCGCGATGCCGGCGGTAAACTCCGGCCGCAACGTTACCGAATCGCCGCCGCGATCCTCGAACGTATACATCTCCTTGGAGACGACATCGGTGCTCTCGCCGAGCGAGCGGGCGAACACGGCCGTTGCTTCGAACACCGGCACCTCGACCCGGCGAAAGCCGTAGAGGCGCCGCACGCGGTCAAACGTATCGACGACATGGGCGAAGCGGTCCATGAGGTCGCCCTCGCGTCCGCCCAGCAGGTCCTGCGTCCCCCTGATCGGCCGTGGCGTCTCGATGCGGTCTGATTTCTTCTGGGTCATCCGCCGCCCTCTAGTCGCAAACGAAGGCCGAATAAACCGCCTTGCCCAGCCATTTTGTTCCTACTATGTTCGTTAGCCGAAGGAGAATCGTTCATGGCCACACAGACGGGAGGATGTCATTGCGGCGCGATCCGCTACGAGGTGCGCGGCGATCCGGTTCACAGCGCGCTGTGCCATTGCAGCGATTGCCGCAAGGCGGCCGGCGCGCCAGCGGTGGCCTGGACGACTTTCTCGGAGGAGAATGTCACGCTCCTGAGCGGTTCTCCGCGCGAGCGCAACAGCTCCGGCGCGTCGGTGCGCAGCTTCTGCGGGGACTGCGGGACAGGCCTGTTCTTCCGCAACGTCGAGGTGATGCCGGGTCTTGTCGATGTGCAGAGCGCGACGCTCGACGACCCGGAAGTTTTGCCGCCGCAGGTCCATATCCAGACGGCCGAACGGCTTGGCTGGATGACCGGCCTCGACGCGCTGCCGGCGTTCGAGCGTTTTCCCAGCGGATAAAGCTCTGGACGCGCCCGGCATCGGGCGACATTCTGCGCGCATGATCGTTCGTATGACCGCGCTGATCGCGCTTTTCCTCCTTCCCCTCTCCGCCAGCCCCGCTCAGGATAGCCGATCCCGGCCAGCGGCCTCCGCACCGATGCCCCCGGCCATTCCCGACGCGCAGGATGTGCCCTGGCCCGGTGGCCCGATGCGGCTCGATGTCGATGCGACTGACATCGCCCGTCGGATCATATCGGTCCGCCAGACGATCCCGCTGCCGCCGGGCGGCGCGCCCCTTGTCCTGCGCCTGCCGGAATGGCTGCCGGGCGCGCACGGCCCCCGGGGCGAGATCGACCACCTTGCCGGGCTGGGCTTTACGGTGGATGGCAAGCCGGTCGCATGGCGGCGCGACGCTGTCGACGTCTATGCCTTTCACATCGACCTGCCGCCCGGCGCGACGACGCTGGTCGCGCAGTTTCAGTATCTCGCGGCGACGGACCCCGATCAGGGCCGGGTCAAGATCACCGACACCGTCCTGAATATCGAATGGGAGAATGTCTCGCTCTATCCGGCAGGCTATTATGTCCGCCGCGTGCCAGTGCAGGCGAATGTAACCTATCCGGATGGCGGGATGCCTCGGCCCTGCGCGGCACCCGGACGGGCGCCACCGTCGCCTATGCCGAGACGGATTACGAGACGCTGATCGACTCGCCCGTGTTCGCGGGCAGGCACGCGCGCAGCTGGGATCTGGGCCGGGGCGTCCGCCTCAACGTGGTGGCGGACAGCGACGATGAACTGGCAGCGACCGATGGGCAGATCGCGACTCACCGGAAGCTCGTCGACGAAGCGGTCGCCCTGTTCGGCGCGCGATCCTTCGATCGCTATGACTTCCTGCTGGCGATCAGCCGCGATTTCGGCCGCGTCGGCCTCGAGCATCACCGCTCCAGCGAAAACAGCGTCAAGCCCGGCTATTTTACCGAATGGAACAGCGGCCCGGGCGAACGCAACATTCTGCCGCACGAACTCGCACATAGCTGGGACGGCAAATATCGCCGTCCCGCCGACCTGTGGACACCCGACTACGCCACGCCGATGCGCGACGGTCTGCTGTGGGTTTACGAGGGGCAGACGCAGTTCTGGGGCTATGTGCTCGGCGCCCGGTCCGGCATTTATAGCAAGGACCAGACGCTCGACGCCCTCGCGACGATCGCCGCGCGGCTCGACGAAACAAAGGGCCGGCTCTGGCGGCCGCTTGCCGACACGACCTACGACCCCATCGTCTCCGGGCGACGGCCAAAGCCCTGGGCCGACTGGGCGCGCAACGAGGACTATTATAACGAGGGGCTGATGATCTGGCTGGAGGCCGATGCGATCATCCGGCAGGGGACGAAGGGTAGGAAGGGACTCGACGACTTCGCGGGCCGTTTCTTCCGGCCCCGCGACGGGGACTGGGGCAGCGTCACCTATGACCGCGCGGACGTGGTCGCGGCGCTGAACGCGGTGTATCCGCTTGACTGGGATCATTTCCTCACGGAGCGGATTGACCGCATCCAGCCTCAGGTAACGAAGGCCGGGCTGGAGATGGGCGGCTATCGGCTCGACTGGACGGACAAGCCGGGCGACGCCATTGCCGCGCGCGAACGCGAGAGCAGGCTGATCGACCAGACCCATGGCATTGGCCTCGTCGTGCGCGATGACGGGTCGATCCTCAAGGCCGCCTGGGGCAGCCCGGCGTTCGAGGCGGCGCTGACCGATGCCGACCGCATTATCGCCGTCGACGGGACCGAGTTCGATCGCGAACGCTTTCGCGCCCTCCTCGCGATGAAAAGCAGGGCCGCGCCTCTTCAACTGCTCGTCAAGCGCGGGCGGACCTATCGCACCGTCCCGCTCAACTGGACCGGCGGCCTGCGCTATCCGCGCCTGATCAGGACAGGCGCAGGGCAAGGGAGCCTTGACAGGCTGCTCGAACCTCGTACGTGACGGCTCATGTTGCACGGCAACATAAAATTGTAACTCTTGCGCGGCAGGCGCGGCGTCGTGGAGGCCGCGCATGGCGCGCCGGCCAGCAAACGGACAGGCAGACTCTATGCGTATCGACTTGATCCCGGTGGGCGACAATCCGCCCGAATCCCTTAACGTCGTCATTGAGGTGCCGACCGGCGGCGAGCCCGTGAAATATGAGTTCGACAAGGCGTCGGGCGCCCTGTTCGTCGACCGCATCCTGCACACGCCGATGCGCTATCCCGCCAATTACGGCTTTGTGCCGCACACGCTGTCGCCCGATGGCGACCCGCTCGACGCGCTCGTCGTGGCGCGCTCGCCCTTCGTACCGGGCTGCGTCGTGCGTGCCCGTCCGATCGCCGTCCTCAACCTCGAGGACGAGCATGGCGGCGACGAAAAGCTCGTGTGCGTGCCCGACAACAAAACCTTTCCCTACTACAACAACGTTCATGAGAAAGAGGATCTGCCGGATATCGTGTTCGCGCAGATCGAGCATTTCTTCACCCACTACAAGGATCTCGAAAAGGAGAAGTGGGTGCGCGTCGGCACCTGGGGCGATGCCGCAGAGGCGCGTCGCATCACGCTTGAGGCCATCGAGCGTTACCAGGCCGACAAGGGGTAAGCCGCCGCTGGCAAGCCAGCTGCAACACTTTGGCGCGTGGCGCGTTAGCATGGTCCCCGACCCTTTGTCTGAAAGGACCAGACCTTGCTTCGCACCCTCGCTTTTCTCGGCATTGCCGCCGTTGCCGGTCGCCAGCTTTACAGGAGCGGCGCGCTCGACCAGTTCGCCAAGGACTTTAAGGCCCGGGCGGAAGAACTGAAGGCGCGCCGCAAGGATACTGCCGCCGCCTGATTGGCCTTGCCAGGGGTATGGCCATGGGTCGAAAAGACGCCATGGCCTCCCCGTCCCCCTTCAAGATCAGCATCCGGCTCTATTGCGGCGGTGAGATCGCCATGGGTCCGGGCAAGGCCGACCTGCTCGACGCAATTGCACGCGAAGGGTCGATCTCCTCCGCCGGACGCGCGCTCGGCATGAGCTATCGCCGCGCGTGGCTGCTGGTCGACGCAATGAACCGCTGCTGGACCGACCCGCTCGTCGAGACGGCGACCGGCGGCAGTCACGGCGGCGGTGCCCGGCTCACCCCCCTTGGCGAGGCGGTCCTCGCCAGCTACCGCGCGTTCCAGACCGATGCGCGCGCGCTGGAAGCGGCGCCGTCGGGTCAGGCGCTGCGCGAGTCGCTGCGCGCCGCCCCTATCCCGCCAAAGGCCGGATGATTGGCCTTGCCCCGCCTCCGCGCGGCAGGCATAATATCTGTCCGGATATAGCGGGTGACGGGTTCTGATTCTTCGTCGACACTTCCAATTGATGCTTGGCTGCCTTTCGCTCCTGCTGCTGCCGACGGCGGCGCGGGCCAAAGGTCCGCTCGTGCTTGCCGCCGCTAGCCTCCAGGAATCGCTGGAGTTCGCCGCTGACCGCTGGGCGGCCCGTGGCCATGAGCGCCCGCGCCTCGCTTTCGCCGCGTCCGCCGCGCTCACGCGACAGATCGAGGCGGGGGCGCCCGCCGACCTATTCATCAGCGCGGACGAGGCGGCGATGAACGCGGTCGCCGCCCGGCGACGTATCCTGCCCGCCACGCGCAAGACGCTGGTTCGCAACACCCTTATTCTCGTTGCGCCCGCGGGCAGCCCCGTGAAACTACGCCTCGCGCGCGGAGTGAACCTCGTGCACGCGCTCGGGCCGCTGGGGAGGCTGGCGATGGGCGACCCGGACTCGGTGCCGGCGGGCCGCTACGGCAAGGCCGCGCTGGTGTCGCTGCGCGCGTGGCAGGGCCTATCCGGACGGCTCGCATTCGGCGAGAATGTCCGCGCGACACTTGCGCTGGTCGAGCGCGGCGAGGCGGCCCTCGGCATCGTCTATGCGACGGACGCGCGCATCTCAAAGGCTGTGCGGATGGTAGCCCCCTTCCCGACCGGCAGCCATCCGCCCATCATCTACCCCATCGCCCGGCTGCGCAGCAGCCGCAACGGCGATGCCGAGGGTTTTCGCCGCTTCCTGCTATCGCGCGAAGGCAAGGCGATCTTTGCCCGCTATGGCTTCCGGCCCTGATCGCCCCGCCCGCCATGCCAACCCCCGAAGACTGGAGCATCGTCCTCCTATCGCTGAAGGTCGCGGCGGTCGCGGTCGCGGGCATGCTGCCCGTTGCCTTCGGCATCGCCTATGCGCTGGCCCGCTGGCGCTTTCCCGGCAGGCTGCTGCTCGATGCGATCGTCTATCTGCCGCTGGTCCTGCCGCCCGTCGTGACCGGCTGGCTGCTCCTTCTTGCCTTCGGGCATAACGGCCCGATCGGCAGGCTGCTGGAGCAATGGTTCGGGATCAGCTTCGTATTCCGCTGGACCGGCGCCGCGCTCGCTGCCGCGATCATGGCGCTGCCGCTGATGGTGCGTGCGATCCGCCTGTCGATCGAGGGGATCGACCGTCGGCTCGAGGCCGCCGCGCGCACACTGGGCGCAACCCCGGGCCGGGCATTTCTCGACGTCACCCTGCCGCTCAGCCTGCCCGGCGTGATTGCGGGCGCGGTGCTGGGCTTTGCCCGCTCGCTCGGCGAGTTCGGTGCGACCATCACCTTTGCCGCCAGCGTACCGGGCGAGACGCAGACCCTGCCGCTTGCCATTTATGCGGCACTCCAGCGGCCCGACGGCGAGGCGGCGGTGACCCGGCTGGCGATCCTGTCGGTGCTGCTCTCGCTCGGCGCGGTCATGGTCGCGGAAATGCTCGTGCGGCGCCACGGGGCGGGCCGGGAGGGCACCCATGGCCTTTGAGGTCGACGTCGCCACCACCTTTGGCAATCGCCGCATCGCGGCGCGTTTTATGGGCGGGGCAGGCGTCACTGCGCTGTTCGGGCCGTCCGGGATCGGCAAGACGACCATACTCAACATGATCGCCGGGCTGGTGCGGCCCGAAAGCGGCCGGATCGTGGTCGGGGGAAACACGCTGTTCGACAGCGACTGCGGCATCGACCTTCCGCCGGAGCAGCGCCGCCTCGGCTATGTGTTTCAGGATGTCCGCCTCTTTCCGCATCGCAGTGTCCGCGCGAACCTCACCTATGGCCAACACCGCGCAAAGGCTGGCGAAAGCCTGCTGAGGTTTGACGAAATGGTCGCGTTTCTGGGCATCGGTCACCTGCTGCACCGCCGTCCGGGGGCGCTCTCCGGCGGCGAGGCGCAGCGTGTCGCGATTGGCCGGGCGCTTCTCGCCGGTCCCGAATATCTCCTGCTGGACGAGCCGCTGTCCTCGCTGGACGAGGCGCGGCGCGAGGATATTCTCGGCGTCATTGCCCGTATCGCGACCGAACTCGGACTGCCTATCCTCTATGTCACCCACGACCGGCGAGAGATCGACCGGCTCGGCGCCGCGACAGTCTCGCTTTTACCCGAGCCTGCAACCATGTTATGAGCGCCGACCCGCGAACGATCGAGCAAGAGCGATGAACGACCTCACCCAGACCCCCGAAATGCTGATTGCCGCGATGGGGGCGAGGGCGCGGGCGGCCGCGTCGGTGCTGGCCGAGGCCGCTGATGGCGCCAAGGCCGATGCCCTGCGCGCAGCGGCGCGGACCCTTCGCGATCACAAGCTCGCGATCCTGCGCGCAAACAAGGCCGATATGGACCGCGGCCTCGCCAATGGCCTGTCCGGCGCGATGCTGGACCGGCTGCGGCTCGACGACAGCCGCATTGACGCGGTTGCCGACGCTGTCGCGGCGGTGGCCAGCCTGCCCGACCCCGTCGGCGCGGTGATCGACAGCAGCGAACGCCCGAACGGGCTGAAACTCGCCCGCGTGCGCGTGCCGCTCGGCGTGGTCGGGATCATCTACGAGAGCCGCCCCAATGTCACCGCCGACGCTGCGGCGCTATGCCTGCGCTCGGGCAACGCGGTCATCCTGCGCGGCGGGTCGGAGGCGCTCGAGAGCAACCGCGCCATCCACGCCGCCATGGCGGAAGGGATCGCCTCGACCGGCCTGCCCGCCGAGGCCGTGCAGCTCGTGCCGATCGCCGACCGCGCCGCCGTAGGCGCGATGCTGCGCGCGCAGGGCCTCATCGACATCATCGTGCCGCGCGGCGGCAAGAGCCTCGTCGCGCGCGTGCAGGAGGAGGCGCGCGTGCCCGTGCTCGCCCATCTCGACGGCATCTGCCACACCTATGTCCACGCCTCGGCCGATCCCGCCATGGCGCGCAGCGTCGCTGTCAACGCCAAAATGCGCCGCACCGGCATCTGCGGGGCGATGGAGACGCTGCTCATCGACCGCGCCTTTCCCGACGCCGCCGCCGTGATCGGCGCGCTCCTCGACGCACGGTGCGAGGTGCGCGGCGATGCCGCCGTGCGCGCGCTCGATCCCCGCGTGGAGGCAGCGGAGGACAGCGACTGGGGCACCGAATATCTCGATGCCATCATATCGGCCCGCATCGTCGACGGTCTTGATGAGGCGCTCGCTCACATCACCGCGCATGGCAGCCAGCATACCGACGCAATCCTCGCCGAGGATGCGGGCATCGCCGAGCAGTTTCTGAAGCGGTGCGACAGCGCGATCGTCATGTGGAATGCGTCGAGCCAGTTCGCCGACGGCGGCGAGTTCGGCCTAGGGGCGGAAATCGGCATCTCGACCGGGCGGCTGCATGCACGCGGGCCGGTGGCGCTGGAGGGTCTCACCACCTACAAATGGGTGGTGCGCGGCACCGGGCAGACGCGGCCGTGAGGATCGCGCCTGGCGCGGCACTGGCCGGCCTGCTGCTCAGCGCCTGCGTGCAACAGGCGCCAAGACCGCTACCAGCGGTTGCAGCGCCCGCTCGCCCTGCCCAGCCAGCCGCACCGCCGCCGCTCGCCGCCGACTGGCGGGACTGGCCGGTGACGCCGGGCACCTGGCGCTATTCGCCCGACATCGCGACCTATTCCGGCACCGCAGGGGCGACATTGCGATTGTGGTGCGACCGGCGGGCGCGGACCGTATCGCTTGGTGTGGCGGGACCGGCCGCCAGCGCCGACGGCACGGCCATGCTGACGCTGCGCACCGATGCGGGAACGCTGCAGTGGCCAGCGAGGACATTGAGGAGCGATCCGCCAACCCTGGCCACCACGCGCGCCGCCAACGATCCGGGGCTCGATCAGATCGCCCATGCGCGCGGCCGTTTCACGGTGGAACTGCCCGGCGCGGCGCCGATCGTCGCGCCGAACTGGGCCGAGCTGTCGCGGGTGATCGAGGATTGCCGGGGATAGGCGCGGTGCGAGGCCCGGACGACCGGCACGAGCGCGCAATTATGATTCGAAAAAAGAATTTTACAAGGCTTGATCGCGAGTCGCTAATGATTCACACCTAGTCTCGCGAGAGGGCAAATCCGGCTTCCAGCCACCGCCCGCTCTACTGGCTTTAACTTAGCGAAAGGAGGTGATCCGATGTCTCATGGTTCAGCAAATGGGGTCGGACAGGTCTTTTCGGGGAGCCTGCTGCTCGCCTGAGCGGCAGGCCGCGCGAGGCCCGACGGGCTGACGCGGCGACAAATTCCCCGGGGAGGCGGCACTTCCGGCCGCTGACCATGTTTGATGGGCCGCGCGGAGCATCACAGCTCCCGCGGCCCCTCTCGTTGTGGCGCGGCATTTGATCTGCGGCAAAGGATTGGCTCTCGCATCTGGTTAGGCTGGCGCCGTTCGAACCGGAGGAGAACGCCGTGCGCCGCCTGCTCGTGATCGACGGTCACCCGGACCCTGCGCCCCACTTCATTCATGCGCTTGCCGACGCCTACGCCCGTGGCGCCAAAGCGGGCGGGCACGCGCTGCGCCGGCTCGATGTCGCCCGCCTCGACTTCCCGATCCTGCGCGCGCCTGCATCGTTCGCCGACAAAAATCCCCCGCCCGACATTGCCGCGGCCCAGAATGACGTGCTCTGGGCCGAGCATATCGTGCTGCTCTTTCCGCTCTGGCTCGGCGACATGCCCGCTCTCCTCAAGGGCTTCTTCGAGCAACTCGCACGGCCGGATTTCGCCTTCCGCGAGCGGCCCGAAGGTTTCCCGGAGAAGCTGCTGCGCGGGCGCTCGGCCCACATCTATGTCACCATGGGAATGCCGGCGATCGCCTATCGGCTATGGTATGGCGCGCCTGGCCTCAAGGCGCTGGAGCGCAACGTGCTGCGATTCACCGGCATCGCGCCGGTCAGGAGCGATCTCATCGGCATGGTCGAGCATCCGCGTTTCGCGCATCGCGAGGCCTGGCTTGAACGCCTCGAAGCGGCAGGGCGCGCTGGCCGCTAAAGCACCCTGGGCGGTGTGGACATATTCCACACCGCCTAACGCTGACCCAGCAGCTGGCGCGCCCGCGCCGCCAGTTCGGCCGCCATGGCCGGGCTGAAGGCTTCGGTGCGCGCCCGCTCGACAAGGGCACGATAGCGCGCCACCGCCTCGTTTTTCGCGGTGAGCCAATGGGCGACATGGTCGGCCAGCGCCAGATCGCCGGGTTCAGCCAGAAAGTCGAGGCGCAGCTGCCGCAACTCGCGCGCAACGCCGGACAGCAGCATCGCCTCCCACGGGTCCGCCGGGTCGTGGGCCGCGATCGCCCCCTGCACCCAGTCGAGGCCGAGCGCCTCGGCGAGGGTCTGGCTGGCCTGCGCCAGGTCGACGGGATCGAGGTCGCTCCCCCGCGCCATGTCGGCAATCGCGCTGGCGCCATTCAGCTGTCGCAGCGCCGCGATGCGGCTCGCGAGCGCATCGGGCACCCCGATCTCGCCAAGCGCCTGTGCCTGCCCGGCGGCGTCCCGCCGCGCCACAGTCGTCATCATGTCCTGCTGCGCTTTGCTTAGCAAAGCGACGCCCGTGGAAAGCCGCGCGACCATGGCGTCCGGGCCAATGTCACCGGCCATAAGCCGGCAGAGCTCCGCCACATGGACAATCGCTGCCTCCGCCGCCGCCTGAAAAGCGGCAATGCGCGCCGCCTCCGCCATGTCGGCCACCTCCAGATCGCGCCAGAGCGCAGGCAGGTCGAGCAGTCGCTCGGCCGTGACGCAGGCCGCCGCGATCCCGGTCAGGCTCTCCCCCTCCCCCTCGTAGAGCGCAAAGGGCAGAAGCATGCCAAGCCGATTGACGATGCGATTGGCAAGCTTGGTCGCGACGATGGCGTGGCGCAGCTGATGATGGGCAATGGCGTCGCCATGGCTTGCGCGCATCTCCGGCGGGAAGGCCAGAGCGAGATCGTCGTGCAGCGCCGGATCGGCCGCCAGGGGGCTGTTTTCGATCGCCTCCTGCACGGTGAGCTTCACGGTTGCGCTCAGCACCGCAAGTTCAGGCCGGGTCAGCCCCTTACCGTCCTTGGCGCGCCTGACGAGGTCCGCATCCGCCGCGAGCCCCTCGACATGCCGATCAAGCTTCCCCGCCGTTTCCAGAGCCCTGATCATGCGCAGATAATTGGGCATGTCCGCCGGGCCGCCCGCCTCGGCAATGGAGAGACCGAGCGCCTGGAGTCGATTATCCTCCAGCACGATCGCCGCGACGCTGCCGGTCATCTCGCGCAACAGGGCGTTGCGCCGGTCCTGGCCGAGATTGCCCTCCGCCACGTCCTTGTCGAGCGCGATCTTGATGTTGACCTCATTGTCGGAACAGTCGACGCCTGCGCTGTTGTCGATGAAGTCGGTGTTGATCCGCCCGCCACCCATGGCGAAGGCGATCCGCGCCGCCTGGGTGACGCCGAGATTGGCACCCTCGCCTATCACCTTGGCCCTCAGTGCCTCGGCATCGACACGCAGTCGGTCGTTGGCTGTATCGCCCACCACGCTGTTCGCCTCGGCGGCGGCTTTGACGTAGGTGCCGATCCCGCCGAACCACAGCAGGTCGACAGGCGCGGTCAGCAGCGCGGAAATGAACTGGGCGGGCTCCATCGCGTCGGCGTCCGTGCCGACGAGCGACCGCATCGCGTCCGACAGCGGGATTGTCTTCATCGCGCGCGGAAACACACCGCCGCCAGCGGAAATCAGGCTCCTGTCATAGTCGTCCCAGCTCGACCGGGGCAGGCCGAACAGGCGCTGGCGCTCGGCATGGGACGCCGCCGGGTCGGTCGGATCGGGATCGACGAAGATGTGGCGATGGTCGAAGGCCGCGCGTAGCCTGATGCTTTTGGACAGCAGCATCCCGTTGCCGAACACGTCGCCGGACATGTCGCCGACGCCAATCACGGTCACGGGATCGGTTTGCACATCGACACCCATCTCGCGGAAGTGGCGCTGCACCGAGACCCAGGCGCCGCGCGCGGTGATGCCCATGGCCTTGTGGTCGTAGCCGTTGGAGCCGCCGCTCGCGAAGGCGTCGCCCAGCCAGAAGCCCTGTTCGGTCGCGATCGCATTGGCGATGTCGGAGAAGCTCGCCGTGCCCTTGTCGGCGGCAACGACGAAATAGGGGTCTTCGCCGTCGCGCACCACGATATCCTTGGGATGCCTGACCTTGGCCTTGACGACATTGTCGGTAACGGAGAGCAGCGCGCGGATGAAGACGCGATAGCTTTCGGTGCCTTCACGGAGCCAGGCTTCCCGGTCGCGCGCCGGATCGGGCAATTGCTTGGGATAGAAACCGCCCTTGGCGCCGGTGGGTACGATCACGGCGTTCTTGACGCGCTGCGCCTTCATGAGGCCGAGAATCTCGGTGCGAAAGTCGTCGCGCCGGTCGGACCAGCGCAGGCCGCCGCGCGCGATCGGTCCCGCGCGCAGATGGATGCCCTCCACGCGCGGCGAATAGACCCAGATTTCCCGCCACGGCACCGGCTTCGGCAGGCCGGGCACCGCGCCGCTGTCGATCTTGAACGCCAGCGCGCCCTCGCCAGCCTGTGCGAAAGCGTTGGTGCGCAGCACCGCATGGATGAAGGCGCGGTAGAGTCGGAGAATCCGATCCTCGTCGATGGCGCTGACCGCCGCCAGCCCTTCGTCGATGGCGCTGTCGACGGCGCCTGCATCTTCGGTGCCGCCTTTGGCGCGGGCGGGATCGTGCAGCATGCGGAACAGGCCGATCAGTGCGGCGGTGACTGACGGCGAACGTCGCAGCGCCTCTACGACCGTCAACAGACCATAGCTGGCGCCCGTCTGGCGCAGGTAGCGGAAGATCGCGCGGAGCAGCACGACGGCGGACGCATCGACCCCGGCAAGCATGAGGAGGGCGTTGAAGTGGTCGTTTTCCGCCCGCCCTTCCAGCACAGCGGCGATGGCGCCCTCCACCATGTCCACCTGCGCCAGCGTGCTGTCAACCGCTTCCACCCGGTCAGGCATCAGGATGAAACGCTGGATATGGCCGAGCGCGCCGTTGACGCCGACGGGCGTGCTCAGTTCCTCGACTACCCGAAAGCCGAAATTCTCAAGGGCAGGCACCGCCTCCGACAGGGTGAGCGGCGTCAGGCTGTAGAGCTTCAGGCGCAGCTGGCCGGCTGCATCGCTTTCGTGCCGATAGAGGCGTGCCGAGCGGCAACCCCGCCCCGCCAGTCCGGTAAGGCGCAGCGTATCCACCGCGGCCTCGCGCGCGCCCGCCTCGTCGCGATAGGCGATGGGGAACCCAGCCGCATAGCGCGCGGCGAGATCGGCGGCGTGGGCCGGGTCGACCTGCCCGGCCAGCGCGGCCTCGAGCGCCGGTGCCCAGCCGCGCAGCATCTCCTTGATGCGCGCGTCGAGCGTCCCGGCATCGGGCACAAACCCGCCATCGCGCAAATCGAAGACGAAGCGCAGCAGCGCCACGCCGCTTTCGTCGAGCGCCATCGACCAGCCCAGCAGAGGCGCGCTCGCCGCGTCGCCCAGCAGCGCCCCGATCGCCTCCCGGCGCGTGGTCGACAGGTCGTCGCGCGGCAGCCAGACGAACGCGAACAGATGCCGGTCAAGCGTGTCGGACGCCAGCGCCAGCTGCGGCCTCGGCCGATCGTTCAGCGACATGGCAGTCAGCGTGAGGCGTTCCCGGTCCGGGTCGGACAGGCACAGCATCACGTCATGCGGCAGATAGGTGAGCGCGTGCGCAAGAGCCTTGCCGGCATGGCCCGCGGGGTCGAAGCCGTAACGTGCCATCAGGCGGTGCTGCACGCGGCGCAGGACAGGCACGCTCGATGGCGGCGCGGCGAGCGCGGCGCTTGTCCAGAGCCCGGCATGGAGCGAGAGCGCGGTGATGGCGCCATCCTCCCGAACCGGCAGGACGAGAAGATCCAGCAGCACCTGCCGATGGACACGCGACTGGCGGTTGGATTTGAGGACAAGCGGCGCGGGCTGGCCGGCGTCAAAAGCGGCGAACGCTGCGGCCATGGATTCCGGGCCGAGGATCGGATCGTCATCGACGCGGCAGATGCCGGAACGGGCGATCGTCATACCGTCGCGGCGACGGATCTCATGGCCCAGCAATGTCAGCCGATTGTCCGCGAACCAGCGCAGCAGCGCCCCACCCTCGCCCTCGCCGAGATGATCCGCATCGCCGGTGAGCGCGGCGAGCGTCTCGGGCCAGTCGGCCACCGCCCCGCGCACGTGCCGAAGCGTGTGCAGGAGCGCGCCCTCCAGCGCCTTGCGGGCGGCCGCGTCGGCATGGTCCGCCTCGATGTAGATGATCGATTCGTCCTTCGCCGCAGCACCGTCGCCGATGCCGCCAATCCGGCCTTCGGCATCGCGGCGGACGGGCAGGACGGGATGCGCGAGCACATGAACGGAAAGGCCAGCCTGCGCGATACATCCCGACACGCTGTCGACCAGGAAGGGCATGTCACTGTTGATGACGGCGATGCTCATCCGGCGGCGGCCCGGCTCGGCGCAAAGCCCTGCCCCGTCGGCGCTGCTGTCGATGCGCACGATGGGTTCGTCGCCAGTGCGCTGCCGCAGGGTATCGGCGAGGAAAAGCCCCGCGATCTTGATGGCCTTGCGCGACATCGCCCCGCCGTCGAGGCCGAGTTGCGACTCTTCCAGCGCGGTGGCGAGCGCGGCACTTACCGCATGGCTGACGTCCGACGTGGCGCGCATGGCAAGCTCCCTCCTGACGGGGACGGCCTGCCCTTTAAGGAGCCGGTCGCCCCCTTATAGTAACCGCCAGCCGCTTCTTAGGCGCGCTTGGCAACCGATTTCAAGATCGACGCCACGCGGCGGTCCCCGCCCGGCAGCCCACCCAGAATGTCGACCCGGTCGCCGCTGCGACGGACCACGACCACAGCGAGCCCATCCGTGTCGGCCTCGATCTCGTCCGGCACGATGGCACGGGCGCAGGCGAGGCGCGCGCGGGCTGACGCAAGCGGGTCCGCTGCCGGCGCCTCGCCCCGGCGGGCCTGCCGCGCGGCACGGACCAGCGCCTTTACCCCGCCCGGATGAGCGGCAATGTCCTGTTCCAGCGCACCCGCAGCAACGCCGCGCGCCACCGCATGATCAATCACCGCCGCATATTCGGACAGGCGGGTGCGATCATAATCTGCACCGAACACCAGCTTCGCCAGCGCGGTCATCGGCGCGCGGGGCGACAGGACGAGGTCAGATTCGTCGAGGAGCCGGTCATAATCCGCGGGGCGTTCCCGGCTTGCCAGCGCGAACGCATGGGCAAGGCTGAGCGCACGATAAAGCGCCTGATGGCTGCGACCCTCCGCCGCGCGCGCGTCCGCCGCCGCATCGCGGGCGTCCGCGAGCGCCAGGCACAGCGTATCCGGTTCGGCCTCGTCCGCCATGCCGCGCCCCGCGACCGGCCGGGCCGCCGGACCATCCGCCCAGATCGGCCCCGTGCCGGCTGGCGCGGCCACCGGCGCCGTCATCGCGGCGCTCACGGCCCGCTCGATATCGCTGGTCAGGGCGACGTCGGCGACTTCCTTCCAGTTGATGACGCCATAGACGAAGTCGATATCCTCGCCATTGGTCGAAAAGGGCATCAGTATGCCGCGATAGAGGATCTCGGCGTCGCGCTGATTGGTGAACTCGGCCTCGAAACCGATGGGCGCGCGGTTGGCGAGGATCTGGAGATAGTGATCGGTCAGGCGGGACAGCAGCGTGCGCGGCGGCACGTCGCTGATCCGGCTGATCTTGCCGACGCCGCACTCCCGCGCGAGCGCCGAGCCGATGAAGGCAAGGCCGGGATTTTCAACGCCGTGCGTGAAGTCGAGCAGCACCGAATGGGACCCGAAATCCTCGATTTCCTGCGGGTTGAGGTCCTCGATGGAGGGAAACTGGCGATCGCCCAGGATCGCGGCCCAGTAGTTGTAGGCACGCACATGCATGCGGCGCTCGTCGAAACGGACGATAGGCGGCGCATCCATTTCCGCATCGTCGAGCGGAAAGTCGGCATCATGCTGCTGGGAGGCGAATCCATCCATATATGCAGGCCTTTGTCCCCTGAATTCCCGCCATATTCCTCCGGCTTGGTAAATTTTGGGTTAGTGCGCGGCCGGGGCGATGGGCGGCCGCGGGCGCATATGCTTGCCACAGCGCGCGGCGGCTGATAATCGCGCGCAATCGCCCGGTGCGGGACAACGCGCCGCCGGCATGCCGCAGTAGCTCAGCTGGTAGAGCACGACATTCGTAATGTTGGGGTCGGGGGTTCGAGTCCCTTCTGCGGCACCATTTGCCTGATCGTCGCATGATCTGATCTCTGGATCAGCGCCGCATGTGAGCGGGGCGCCTTTCGCGAGGCTGCGCCAAGTCGGGGCGGGAGGCCGCCGCTCAGTAACGCTCCTCGCCGCGCCAGCCGAGGAACAGGGCCACGTCGCCGGGCATCATCTGCGGCCAGGTCATGATCTCCGCGCCCACGTGAAAACCGCGCGGCAGGAATTCCGACTCCAGCAGGGCGAAGTAGCGCGAGGCGAGCCCCTGGAGCGTCGCGGGCCAATCTGGCGCCCCGTTGTTGATCGCACGCCCGGAATCGCTGCAATATTCGCTCGGAAATCGGAAGACTTCGCTGCGCAGCTCCCCCATCCCGGCCGCCCGGCGGACATGGGCGGCGATGACGGTCAAAGCATCGCCCGGCAACGGCTCCGCAAGAAAGAGCGGCAGCGCCGCCATCAGCGCGCGGCGGCGGACAGCGCGCTCGTCGATCTCCACGCGCGCGCGTGACCCCCGCACTTCGCTCACGATGCGCCGGAGCTCGATGGCGCTGGGCAGTGCGTCGTCGGGCGGCGGCATTGGGCTGCGCATCGGATCAGGCCATGAGGTGCTGGCCGCCGTCCACCGGCACAATGGTGCCGGTGATGTGGCGGGCAGCGTCGCTGGCGAGGAAGGCGGCGAGCGCGCCGACATCGTCGATCGTGACCGGGCTCGGCTCCGGTGCCTGTTCGGCGGCGCGGGCGAGCAGCTCGTCGAACCGCTCGATGCCGCTGGCGGCGCGGGTGGCGATGGGGCCGGGCGATATGGCATGGACGCGGATGTTGGCCGGGCCAAGCTCGGCCGCGAGATAGCGGGTCGCGCTTTCCAGTGCGGCCTTCACCGGCCCCATGAGATTATAGTGGGCCACCACCCGCTCCGACCCGTAAAAGGTTACGGTGAGGAGGCAGCCGCCCTCGTTCATCAGCGGTTCGGCGAGCCGCGCCATGCGGATGAAGCTGTGGCACGAAACGCTCATCGCCAGCGCAAAGCCGGCATCCGAGCAATCCGTCACACGGCCCTGCAGATCGTCGCGCGGCGCGAAGGCAATGGAATGGAGCAGGAAATCGAGCCCGCCCCATCGGGTTGCGACCTCCCCGAACAGCGCCTCCAGCTGCCCCTCCTCCCGCACGTCGCAGGGCGCCAGCCATTCGACCCCCAGGGCATCGGCGACGGGCTTGACGAACGGCAGCGCGCGCTCGTTGAGATAGGTCGCGCCGAGCCTTGCCCCACAGCGCGCAAAGGCGCGCGCGCAGCCCGCTGCGATGCTGTGGTCGTTGGCGATGCCGACGACCAGCCCCCGCCGCCCGGCAAGATCGACCAGCGGCCTCATGCCGACGCCTCCGCGCCTGCCAGAACGTCAATGCAGTGTTTGGCGATCATCTGCTCCTCGTCAGTCGGGATGACCCGCGCCCAGATCGCGGAATCGCTGGTGCTGACCACATCGGCACCGCGCGCGTTCGCCGACGGGTCGAGGCGCAGGCCCAGCCAGCCAAGCCAGTCCGCTATGCCCGCCCGCACCGGCGCTGCATGCTCGCCGATCCCGCCGCTGAAGACGATGCCGTCGACTCCGCCCAGTTCAACGATGAGTGCACCCGCCTGGCGCGCGGCCATCAGACAGAACAGCGCGATGGCCTCCGCTGCCTCCGGGGCGTCGCTTTCCAGCAGCGCGCGCATGTCGCTGGACAGGCCCGATACCCCGGCCAGACCGCTCTCGTGGTTGAGCAGATTCGCGGCGGCGTCGACGGTCATGCCCCCGTTGGTGAGCAGGTGGAGCACGACGCCGGGGTCGAGCGCACCGCAGCGGGTGCCCATCATCAGGCCGTCGAGCGCGGTAAAACCCATGCTCGTGCCGACGCTTCGCCCGTCGCGGATCGCGCACAGGCTCGCGCCATTGCCGAGATGGGCGAGGAGCACCCGGCCACCGGCGCGCGCCGGATCATCCGCGCGCAGGCGCCACGTCAGATATTCGTAGGAGAGGCCGTGGAAGCCGTAACGGCGCACGCCTGCCGCATGAAAGCGCCGGGGCAGGGCAAAACGGGTCGACAAATCGGGGATCGAGCGATGAAAGGCCGTGTCGAAGCAGGCGATCTGCGGCACGCCCGGCCGCGCGGCGGAGGCGGCGCGCACCGCCGCAAGATTGTGCGGCTGATGCAACGGCGCCAGCGGCGCCAGCGCCTCCAGCGCGGCGAGTTCCGCCTCGTCCAGCAGCACCGGCGCCGTGCGGCGCACCCCGCCATGGACGATGCGGTGTCCCACCGCGATCAGCGCCCCGCCATGTTCCTCGCCCTCGGCCCAGGCGAGGATTCGGTCCAGCATAGCCTCATGGGTTGCGCCCGCGTCCTCCAGCCCGTTTATATGCGGCGCCGCTTCGCCCTGAATGCGGAAGGCCGGCGCGGTGCCGATGCCGTCCACCTGCCCGCGCGCCAGCGGCTCGACCGCCTCACCGGTGGCCGCAAACAGGGCGAACTTGATGCTCGACGAGCCGGCATTGAGCGCCAGTATCAGTCCCTTCATGCCGGCTTGTCCGCCGGGTGCGCGAGCAGCGCCGCCACGGCGCAGGATGCCAGCCGCGTGCGCAGCGAGTCCGCCCGGCTGGTCAGCACGATCGGCACGCGCGCGCCCAGCACGATGCCGGAAGCGTCGGCCTTGCCCAGAAACGTCAGCTGTTTGGCGAGCATGTTGCCCGCCTCGATATTGGGCACGATGAGGATGTCGGCGGCGCCCGCGACGGGTCCGCCCACGCCCTTTTCCCGCGCGGCCTCAGCCGATATGGCGTTGTCGAATGCCAGCGGCCCGTCAAGCACGCCGCCGCTGATCTGCCCCCGGTCGGCCATCTTGCACAGGGCGGCGGCATCGAGCGTCGCGCGCATCCGGACGTTGACCGTCTCGACGGCGGCGAGGATCGCCACTTTCGGGCGGGCATTGCCCAGCGCGTGCGCAAGGCCGATCGCGTTGCGAATGATGTCGGCCTTCTCTTCCAGTGTCGGGTCGATGTTGATCGCGGCGTCGGAGATGATCAGCGGACGGTCATGGCCGGGCACGTCCAGCACATAGGCGTGGCTGATCCGCCGCTCCGTGCGCAGGCCCGTCTCATGATCGACCACGGCCCCCATCAGCTCGTCGGTATGAAGCGCCCCCTTCATCAGAACCTGCGCTTCGCCGCGCCGCACCATCGCCACCGCCTCGGCGGCGGCCGCATGGCTGTGCGGGGTGTCGACAAGGCGGAAGGTGGCGATGTCGCGGCCCGCGCTCGCGGCGGCCGCCAGTATCTTCGCCTTCGGTCCGACAAGGATGGGCGCGGCAAGGCCGAGATGCGCCGCGTCGCAAGCCCCCTCGATCGCAGCGATATCGCAGGGGTGGACCACCGCCACCACCGGGGCCGGGCCGCGTGCGCGCGCCGCCTCCAGCAGTTGCGCATAATGGTCGTGCCGGATGATCGTGACTTCGGGGAGATCCGGCCGGGGCATCAGGACCCGCTCGCGCGGCGCGAGCACTTCGGCCCGGCCAGCGATGACCCGCTCGCCCATCTGATTGCTGCACTGGCAATCAAGCGCGAAGCGTCCGTCGCCCATGGCCTCGACCACCGTTACGCTTGCGGTGATGGTGTCGCCGACATGGACCGGGCGCTCGAACCGGAGAGTTTGCGAGAGGTAGATGGTTCCCGGTCCCGGCAGCACCGTGCCGAGCACGGCGGAGATGAGGCCGCCACCCCACATGCCGTGCGCGATGACTTCGTGAAAGCGGCTGCGGGCGGCGTAGTCGGCGTCGAGATGAGCGGGGTTGGCATCGCCCGACACAAGCGCGAACAGCGCGATGTCCTCCGCCGTGACGCTGCGCGATAGGCTCGCTGTCTCCCCGACCGCAAGCTCGTCTGCGGTCCGGTTGGCAAGCATGGCAATGGCATCGGTCATGGTGCGCGCGTCTCCATGCGGGAGTTGATGACAACGCGGATCGGGAAGCGGTAGCCCTTGGGTGGCGCCTCGACCGTATCAAGATTGCGCAACGACTGGGCAAGAAGGTCGTTCACGTCGCCCTGCCCCGTCAGTTTCAGCGTCCGAGACCGGGTGAGAATCCCGCGCCCGTCGATCCAGACGATGACCTCCGCGCGCCAGGCCGCGTGCCGCAGCAGGTCGACCTTCATCAGAAGCGCCTCCAGCCGGGAACCCAGGCGCTGTTCATAGGCCTTGCCGAAATTCGCATTGAGGCGCTCGATCACCACGCCTGTGCCCCCGCCCGCGCCGCTGCCGAGCCCATAGCCGGACCCTTCGGGATAGGTGGACAGATCGCGCCCGCCGGGTTTGGCCGCGAGGCCGAAGGCGTCGCTGCCCGCGTCGCCCTCGCTGTCCACGCCCAGCGCGCCCGCCTCGCCCGCGGCGCCGGGTGTCGCGAACTGCTGGTCGACGGCGCTGATCTCCTGTTGGACCTTCTGCTCGGGTTGCGGCTGCTCTTCCTGGGGCGGCGGCGGTGGGGGGCTGGGCGTCGGGTTGACCAGCCGCACGCGCTGGAGCGACGGCCCGGTGCTGGCATCATGGAACATGCCGTGGGCGAGGATCATGGCAGCAACGATCAGCCCGAGTGCGCCGAGCCGCACGCCCCAGCGCACCGCCTCACCCTCGCCCCAGTGCCCCGGCGGGTGATGGTCCAACCGCCAGCTCATTTCACGAGCCGGTCCGTGACGAGCCCCAGCTCCGTGATCTGCACGCGCTTGGCGACATCCAGCACCTCGATCACCCGTTCATAGGGCACGCCCTTGTCGCCTTTGACCACGAGCGGCAGCTTGGGATCGGCAGCCTTGGCTCCGGCGAGCTGCGACTCCAGTTCCGCGAGCGTCACGCCCACCGTGTCGAGATAGATGCGCCCGTCCGCCGTTATGGTGATCGCGCGGGTGTGCGGCCGGGCGAGCGAGGGCGCCGCGCTTGCCTTGGGCAGGTCGACGGCAACGCCCTGAACGGTCGCGGTCGCCATCACCATGAAGATGATGAGGAGGTTCCACGCGAGATCGAGCAGCGGCGTGACGTTGATCTCGTCATAGATCTTGGTGTCATATTTAAAGCGCATGGGATGCTCCCGCCTGCTTCAGCCGCTGGGCGGCGCGCGTCACCACATCCTCGCCGAAAATGTCCATGCCGGTCAGCCGCTCGCGGATGCGCGCCATCACGATATTGTAGGCGAACAGGGCCGGGATCGCGATGATGAGGCCCGCAACCGTGCACGCCAGCGCCGCGGAAATGCCGGGGGCGATGGTGTTGACGTTGATGTCGCCCGATGCCGCGATCGAGGCGAAGGTGATCATCACGCCCACCACCGTGCCGAGGAGGCCGAGGAACGGCGCACCGCTGATCGTCAGGGTCATCAGCACCATGTTCTTGTTGAGCGCCGACGCCTCGTTGATCTGGATGCGCGCCACGGCCGAGCGGACGGTGTCGAGAGCGCCCTCCGGCGGGCGGCCGTCCGGCCCGCGCTGGTCGACGATGCGGTGCGCGACCGCCTCGATCCGGGCAAAGGGCGAAATGGTGGCAAAGTCCTCGGGATGCGCGCCTTCGGCGTCGCTGGTCAGGAAGGTCTGGTCGCCCTTCTGCATCCGGTTGAGCTGCAGCGTCTTGGCGATCGTCACTTCCGCACTGATGAAGCCGAGCACGAGCGTGAAGCCGATGATGACCCAGCCGTCGAGGCTGACGGTGCTCACGATCGCACCGAGCAGGGTGAAATAGGCGGAAAACTGGCTTTTCTGTTCCAGTGCGCCGAGTGAGGCCATCTGCCGCGTCGGTCCGTTGCCCCTGGCGACGGCGCGGATCCATTCCGGCCCGCGCACCGCCTTGTCGAGCGCGACATCGTCCATCGCGCCCGCGAAGCCCGCCTCGCCAGCCGCGCTGCCCAGCGCGACCTGACCACCGAACGGCAGCGCATCCGCCGGCGCGCGGCCCTGCTCCTCGCCGTCAAGATAGAGGATTGCGGTGTTCGCTCCCACGGTGAGCGCGACATGGTGCCATCCGCTCGCGGTCACCGGCGCCGTCGCGAGATCGACCGACGTGCCGCCCTGGCTGCGGATGGTGGCCTTGATTGCGCCGCCGTCCACATACAGGCGCAGCGGCGCCGCGGCGGGATTGCCGACGGTGGCGACGGTGCCCGACACCCCCGGCGCAAAGCGCAGCCAGAGGCTGATGCTGACCCCGCCCGCCTTGCTGAACAGAAGCGACGGCGCGGGAGCGACCGTCACCATGTCCGCCGACGCGAACAGCGCGGCATCGCCAATCACCCCGCCGGGGCTGGGCTTGACCGAGCTGCTGGCGGCATTGTTGCCATAGGCGGTGCGGTCCTTCAGGCCCGCCTTCATCTGGTCGAAATCGAACGCCATCACCGACAGGCGGTCGCGCACCGCGGTACGATCCGTCGCCGGCTCCGCCTTGGGATTGCCGTAGTAGAGCCAGACCGCCAGCTTCTGCCCCGGCTCCAGCGTGGGAACGAGCACGCGCAGGATCGCCATGCCGCTGTTCTTCTCGAACCGCTCGATGGCAAAGGGCAGCGGCGTCTTGTCGTCGGCATTGATGACGCGCAGGTCACCGCCGTCAGGCTTTGCCGAATCGAAAGCGAAATTGCCGGTGTGCAGCCGGACGATGACCGGCACATCATAGGCTCTGTCGCGCAGATCCGCACCAGTTTTGCTGGCATCCACGACGATCTGCTGCCGATAGGCCCAGTCGTTGCTCCACCATGCAAATGAAGGCTGCGCATAAAGCACCAAAAATGCCATGAAAATCAAGCGTAATGCTAAGTAATACGTCCGACTCATCATAATTTCCCCGCCAATTACGTCCTAAATGCTGATCTTTCAGCAAGACAACATTGATTCATCGCAAATTCACATGGGAATCTCGGGCATTCATTCGAAGACATAACTGCCGGGTGCATCGCCCAGATCGGCGCCCATAGGCGGCGGCGCAACCGGCTGACCCGACCGCGCCTGCAGCCAGGCGACCCAGGCCGGCCACCAGCTGCCGCCGGTCTCCGGCACTGCCGCGCGCCATTGCTCCGGGTCTGCATAGGGCTGGTCGGGCCGATGGGTGGCGACGCGATGATGGGAGCGGGCAAAGCCGGGATCGGCAACGATGCCAACATTGTGCCCGCCGCTCGCCAGGCAGAAGGTGACGTCGCTGTCGGCAAGGAGGTTGATCTTGTAGACCGACTTCCAGGGCGCGATATGATCCTGCTCCGTGCCCACCGCGAAGATCGGCGCACGGATGTCATTGATGGCGATCGGTCGCCCCTCCACCATATAATGCCCCTCGACCAGCGCATTTTCGAGAAAGAGGTGGCGCAGATATTCACTGTGCATCGCCAGCGGCATGCGGGTGCCATCCGCATTCCACGCGGTGAGCGCGTTCATCTGCTCGCGCTCGCCCATCAGATAGGCGGTGACCATGCGCGACCAGATCAGATCGCTGGAGCGCAACAACTGAAAGGCGCCGCTCATCCGGCTGCTGTCGAGATAGCCCCTGGCCCACATTACGGCTTCCAGAAATTCCACCTGCGCTGCGCTGATGAACAGCGCCAGCTCGCCCGGCTCGGTGAAGTCGGTCTGCGCGGCCAGAAGCGTCAGGCTGGCAAGGCGCTCGTCCTGCGCCCGGCCGAGCGTCGCCGCGCCGATGGTGGCAAGCGTGCCGCCGAGGCAATAGCCGGCGACATGGGCGCGCGCGGCACCGGTCAGGGCGATGACGGCATCGAACGCGGCCTGAAAGCCGGAAGCGCGATAATCCTCCAGGTGGATGTCGCGGTCCCGCTCATCGGGATTGTGCCAGGAGATGGTGAAGACCGTGAAGCCCGCCGCCGTCAGATAGCGGATGAGCGAGTTGTGCGGTTCTAGGTCGAGAATATAATATTTCATGATCCAGGCCGGGACGATCAGAATCGGTTCGGGATGAACCTGCCCCGTGGTTGGCGCATATTGGATCAGCTCGATCAGCCGGTTGCGATAGACGACCTTGCCCGGAGTGAGCGCGACAGCTTTACCGGGCGCATAGGCCTTGGTGCTCGCGCCCGCCGCCGTCTTGCCGGTGAGCGCCAGCGCCAGCGCGTCCGCGGCGAATTGCTGGCCACCGCGCAGCAGGTTGAGGCCCCGCTCCTCGACCGTGCGGTTCTGGACCGCGGGATTGGTGAGGAGCCAGTTGGACGGCGACCAGATATCGAGGAGCTGGCGCGCCATGAAGCTCACGATCGCCTCGTGATGCGCCGTCACGCCGCCCACGCCGGTGGTCGCGTTGTGCCACCACTGCTGGGTGAACAGGAAGCCCTGATAAAGGAGATTGTAGGGCGGTTGCCGCCACGCCGGATCGGCAAATCGGCGATCGCCAGCCATGGGCAGGATCGCCGGGTCGGCATGGTCCGGGTCCGCCATGGTCCGCAGCGCCAGATCGGCAAAGCGGGCCTGCTTGCGCAGCGCCTTGGTCGCCAGCAGATACTGCCGGCCCGGTGAGAAGGCGCTGTGGATCGCCCAGTCGGCCAGCGCCTGCGCCAGCGACGAGGGTGCCAAGCCGCCGGTAAAGCGGCTCATCAGCGCCTGGATGAACCGGTCAATGTCGTGGGCATAGGCCGTCAGCGGGTCCTGCCCGTCATCGTGGCGCATCGGGAGTGCCGTCGCGGTGGCGGGCACAGGCAGGGCTGATCCGTGCGGGCGCACGGATGCAATCGAGGGAAGCGACATCATTCACCCCGTGAGGATCGGTGGAGGATTTCGTTTGTTGTTTGCTCGGCGCCGTCCGGCGCTCTGTGCCCTGCGTATCCGGCTCTAGGGGCGGGACAACCACAGGACATTGACTCAGCGCAAAGACCGGCGCGCCCCGAAGTTATGCACCTTGGCAGGAAGCGGCATTGCAAACAGGGAGTGGGATTGACACATTGCCTGTCGTGACCTCACAGCATCTTGCCAGTCCGCCATCCCGCTAAAATTGCGCGGATCAGACCCGGAAACCGGCTTTCAAGATCTTACGTGCGTATTCGTGTGTAAAGATCCCGTCCGCACATGGTCGCCTGAATCACGCCGGCTTCGCGCAGGATGCGGAAATGATGTGAGCTGTTCGCTTTGCAACCCCGGCGTGGATGAGTTCCCCGACTTCAGGGTCGCCCGTCACGGCTCACTCAGCCTTTCGCGCCGCAATTTCTGCAGCGCGAGTCTGGCTTGCGGGCTGACCTGCAATGAACCAGTGTTCGGGCGCGATCTCGATCAGCCGACCACGCACCATATTGAGCGGGCAGCCGAGATGACGCGCGATCAAGTCCGTGAACCCGGCCATCATCGCGTTCAGCCGTTCAACGGGCCGACCCTTCATTGCAATACAGCTGAAATAGGGTGCCGATGCCCCGCCCTGGCTGACTTGCTTGCCACCGGTCGCCCAGTGATCTGGCGCAACATCGGTGATGAAGATGCGCACGCGCTCCACCGGCGGCGTCTCCATTTCGGGATAGAGCGCGGCCGCATAAAAGGTGCTGGCCTCGGTCAGCAACGCGGCAATCGCATCGGCGTCATATTCACGGGTGACAAGATAGAGTTGGGCAACTGGCATCAGGGCAGTCCTCTTCGACGTCCGGCATCTAGAAAGAATATCGAGCCAGCCATGGCGTCCGCTTCGGGTGCCAGAAGCATAGCGACGCCCCAGGCAACCTGCCTGGCGTCCACGAAGGCGCCCATGGCGGACTCGGCACGCATTTCATCCAGTTCTTGTTCGATATCGCGACCCGCACGGGGACCCCGCACGACGCATTGTCGGCGATGGTGTCCTGGATCTTGATGTCCCAATCG
>CAZGVX010000022.1:0-31056 GCA_964529225.1 uncultured Sphingobium sp. | reverse complement strand
ATATGTCCACACCGCCTAGCATGGACCATTTTCACCTGCGCGACGGGCGGATGTTCGTCGAGGACGTGCCGCTCGACGATATCGCCGAAGAGGTCGGAACGCCCGTCTATGTCTACTCGCGCGCCACGCTGGAACGCCACGCCGACGTCTTCCGCGACGCGCTGTCCACGATTCCCCGCAAGCACATCGCCTTTGCGATCAAGGCCAATCCCAACCTTGCGGTCCTGAAGGTGCTGAGCCGCAAGGGTTATGGCGCCGATGTCGTCTCCGGTGGCGAGATCGCGCGCGCCGTTGCTGCGGGCATCGCACCGGGCGACATCGTATTCTCGGGCGTCGGCAAATCCCGGTCCGAACTGCAGCAGGCGCTCGACATCGGCGTCGGCCAGTTCAACCTGGAGCTGGAGGAGGAGGGCGTCGTCCTTGCGCGGCTCGCCGACGCGCAGGGCAAGACCGCCAATGCCGTGCTGCGCGTCAACCCCGATGTGGACGCGCGCACCCATGCCAAGATCTCAACGGGCAAGAAAGACAACAAGTTCGGCCTGCCGATCGACGAGGCACCTGCCATTTTCGCCCGGCTGGCCAGCCTCCCCGGCCTCAACCTCAGCGGCATAGCCTGCCACATCGGCAGCCAGATCTTCGATCTCGACGCACTGGAAGCCGCTTTTGCGCGCATGGGGGCGCTGCTGGCCGCGCTGCGCGCAGCCGGTTTCACGCTGGACCGGGTGGACCTCGGCGGTGGGCTCGGCGTGCCCTATGAGCGCGACAAGGTGCCGCCCAGCCCCGCCGACTATGGCGCGATGGTGGCGCGCGCGACGCAGGACTGGAATGTGACCCTCCAGTTCGAGCCGGGCCGGGTGCTGGTCGGCAATGCGGGCGTGCTCCTGACGCGCGTGCTGTGGGTCAAGCCCGGCGTGCCGCATCCCTATGTGATCGTCGATGCGGCGATGAACGACCTCGCGCGTCCGGCCATGTATGACGCCTGGCATGATTTCGAGGCGGTCACGCCAAACGGCCAGCGGATCGTCGCCAATGTCGCCGGGCCGGTATGCGAGACGGGCGACACCTTTGCGATGGGGCGGGAGATCGACGCGGTGGCGTCGGGCGACCTCGCCATATTCCGCACGGCGGGCGCCTATGGCGCGACGATGGCGAGCACCTACAACAGCCGGGCGCTGGTGCCGGAGGTGATGGTGGACGGCAGCCGGTTCGCCGTGGTGGCCGAACGCATCCGGCCCGAGACGATCCTCGCCGCCGAACATGTGCCGGAGTGGTTGCGGGGGTAAGGCGATGCACAGCCTGCCCGTCTTCCTGCGCCTGACCGATCGACCCGTGATGCTGATCGGCACGGGCGCGGCGGCGGATGCCAAGCGGCGCCTGCTGGCGCGCGCGGGCGCGCTGGTCGTCGACGAAGCGGATAGCGGCGCGCGGATCGCCATCGTCGCGGTGGAGGACGAGGCGGAAGCCGACGCGGCAGCAGCACGGCTGAAGGCGCGCGGCCTCCTCGTCAACGTCACCGACCGCCCGGCGCTGTGCGATTTCACCCTGCCCGCCATCGTCGACCGCGATCCGGTGATCGTCGCCATCGGCACCGGCGGCGCGTCGGCGGGTCTGGCGGCGGCGCTGCGTCAACGGCTGGAAGCGATCATTCCCGCCCGCATCGGGCAACTTGCGCGCGACCTGTTCGCCGCGCGGGCGCAGATCAAGGCCGCATGGCCCGATGCCGGGAATCGCCGCCGGGCGCTTGCCGCCGCGTTCCGGGCTGGCGGATCGCTCGACCCGTTCGGGGAGACGCCGGATCTCCCGGGCTGGCTGACCACCGGGGGCGCGCACAGCCGGTCGGACACGATCACCATTGTGCTCACATCCACAGACCCGGACGAGATGAGCCTGCGCGCCGCCCGGCTTCTGGCCGAGGCGGATCGCGTGCTGCACGCAGCGGACATACCCGCCGCCATTCTCGCCCGCGCGCGGGCCGACGCCGAGCTGATCCCGTTCCCGCCGGAGATGCCCGCCCCCCCGGATCAGCCGGGCCTTACCCTGATCCTTCGCATTACAGCCCAGATTACAGCCCAGATTACAGCGTTGTAACTGGCCCCCTCGGCTGCGCGGGTTAGCCTCCTTCATCGGCACTGTTGCCAAGCGAAGGAGACGAACCATGCCCCAGCTCGACATTGACGACATCGAAGAACTCGACGGCGCCGTAGCCCTGTTCGCGACCGGCGATTCATCGGAATCGCTGCAGATCGCGGCCGATCAGATCATCATCTCGATCGTCTTCAACGGTTAACCCCGACTGGCGGCGGACAGTCCGATGGATCCCCACGCCGGTCGGCTCCGGTCCGCCGCCTTTTTGGACGCGATCGCGCCTGCGCTGGACGCTGTGCGCGCGGGAGAGAACGCCGCCGATGACCGCGCGCGCCTCGCGCTGCTTCGTCCGCTGTTCGAGAATGTCGGCTGGCTTCGCCCAGTCGCCGAGGCCGCCGGTGCCTGCATGGCGGCCGACACGATGCACCTGTTCGGCCTCACCGCGATCCGCAGCGGACGACTGCGTCAGATCGTGCTCGCCGGGGACGCGCGGCTTTCGATCGTCCTGTGCGCGCTGGATGGCGCTGGGGGTGCGGCGCCGAACGAAGCGGGCGGGCTGGCGGCATTCAGCGGCAACCACACCCTGTTGCGGCTTCTCTCGCCCGCGCCTGTCCCGGCCCGCCTTGCCCGCATCGGTCGCAGGAGCGGTCGTTGCCGTGAGCGGTGCTTCACCCTCGCGCCGGGCCGGATCGTCGCGCTCGACGAACGGGAGGCCAGCCTAAACCTCGACCCGCCTGCGGGTCAGATCCTGTTCCTGCGCGGCCGCGTGAGACCCATCCCCGCGCCACTCGTCAGAACGATGCGGATCGGCGGGACAGAACCCGTCGCCCTTGCCAATGGCGACGACGGCATCGCCCGGTCGCTCGCGCTGGCCGCCATGCTGCGCACGCTTGGCCGACCGGCGCCGGTGGCGTCGCTGCGCGCGCTGATGCCCCGCGTCCACGGCACGCAACGCTGGACGCTGATGCGCGAGATGCTGGCCGCCGACACGCTCGCGGCGTGGCCTGACCTGTCAGCGATGGCTGCGGACGAGCCGGATGGCGAGGTGCGCGCTGCGGCGCTGCGCCTTCACAATCGCCTGAGCGCGACCTGACATGCCGATCGACATCTCCGCCGGGACCGACGCGGTTGCGACCCTCGCCGATGTCGTCGACTGGTGCCGGTCGAGCGCCTTCAACCCGCTGTGCCGGGACAGTCTCGCGGAGGCCGCGCCCATTCTGGCGGCGCTCGCCAACAACCGGACCTTTCTCGCCGACATGGCCGTCGCGGCGCTCAAGGACAGTTGCCGCGAGCAGACCCGCGCGAACGGCTACTCCCCGCAGGTCATGCTGCTGTCGCCGCCGGACGGGCGCTTCTTCATCCGGGCGAATATCTGGCCGTCGGAGAGGGACGCAATGCTGCGCGATACCGGGCCGGAGGCCTATTTCTACCACCAGCCGCACGACCATGCCTTTGATTTCCTGACCGTCGGCTATGCGGGGCCAGGCTATTGGTCCGATTACTATGACTATGACGGCGCGGTTGACGGCGCGGTTGACGGCCTGGTCGGGGAGACCGTCCCGCTGCGCTTCGTCGAGCGCAGCCGCCTCGCGCCGGGCCGCATCCTGCTCTATCGCGCCAACCGCGATATCCATGACCAGCTGCCGCCCGACAGCCTGTCGGTGTCGATCAACATCATGCCGCTGAGCGCCGCGCAGAGCTGGCGGCGCCAATATTTCTTCAACCTCGGCGCCGGCACGATAGCGAGTTGCGCGACGATCACGGGCGGGGAACTGCTGCTGCCGCTTTGCGTCCGTTTCGGATCAGGCAATGGCCGCGACCTGGCCGAGGATTTTGCCGCCCGCCATCCCGACCCCCGCATGCGGGTCGCGGCATGGAAAGCCTTGTTATCCCATGGCGCGGTCATCGCTGACCGCCTCGCACATATCGAGCGGGGCCTGAGCGACCCCTGTCCGCATATTCGCGATCATGCCCGCCGCCTTGCCGGTTCGACCCGGAGCGGAGGCAGTCCCGCTGGCGAGGACGCGGTTGCCATGGCTCTATCCTGACGGCGGCAAAAGGGGGCGCGTCTGGGATGGATTTGTGGTGCGCCTCCGGGGACAGGACGGCGGAAGGGCTACCCGGCCTGTTGGCGCGGCTGGAGGCGCGGGGGATATCGCCGGTCCTGCGCGACCTGTCCGACGCGCTCGCCGATCCTGCACAGATACCGCGCCTCATCTGGCAGGCCGACAACGATCCGGCGGCACGCACGCGCTGGCTGATGGACGGCGCCGACGACGTGATCGGCCCGTGGATGGACGAGGGGGAGGCGCTGGCGCGGATATTGCGCCTCGGCAGAGTGCCGCCGGCCAATCCCCGAAACATGGTGCTTGGCGACCTCGACATCGACATGGTCGAGCGACAGGCGCGGCGCGAGGATCGTCCGCTCGCGCTCCTGGGCCGGGAATATCAGCTCCTCGTTCAGCTCGCCCGGCTGCCCGGCCATGTGCAATCGCGCGCCGCGCTGCTCCAGGCCGTCTGGCGCCTCCGGTTCGATCCGGGCACCAATGTCGTGGAGGTGCACGTCTCCCGCCTGCGCGCGAAGCTCGACCGGGGTTTCCCGCAGCCAATGCTCCATACGGTGCGCGGTCAGGGCTATTGCCTCATGGCGCCCGCCTGACGTGGGATCAGGCGATTTCCTCGGCCCGGTGCACCTGCCACGGTGCCATTTCGAGGCGCTGCGCTTCGGTGATCTGCCGCCGTCCCCTGGGACCGTGCACCACCATCACCGTCTCGTTGGTCGCGCAGCATTGGCCACCCTGAAACGCCGCCGCCAGAATCCGCCAGCTTGAGTTGCCAAGCGGTCCGAAGCCGCATCCCACCGTGATCATATGCCCCAGATGCATCTCGTCGACGAACGCCATGTTGACCGCCGCTACCAGCCATCGCACGCCCTGTTCGCGCGGATGCGTGCCGAGCTTGTGATGGAAGGCGATACGGGCCGTCTCGAAAATCGAGGCGATCGCGACATTGTTCACATGGCCCATGGTGTCCAGGTCCCCATAACGGGGTGGAACGTCGACCAGAAACGGGTAATTGTTCACATCGAGTTGCCAAGGAGCCGGTCTTGCCATTTTACCCTCCCTCAACGTCATTGTGCGCAGCATAGCGCGTTATCGCATGCACAATAAAGACGCCAGACGAGCCCTCGATGCAGTTTTGCACGTCCGCGTGCAGCAATGACACAGCGTCGGTGACAGCAGCGAAACCATGGAAGCGACAGTCCTGTTCCATGCCGGGTTCGACCTCGGCGAATGTCCGCGCTGGCATATGGCTGAGCGGCGGCTCTACTGGGTGAATATCGCCCGGAACGAAGTGCATCGTCTCGACCCGGCCACAGGCGAGCATCAAAGCCGCACCTTTGGCGAGCCTGTCGGCTGTTTCGCCTTTCTGGCGGATGGCGGCCTCCTGCTCGGCATGAAGGACGGGCTTGCGACCATGACCGACTGGCGCGCAGAACCCGAGCCGTTCGGCGAGCCGTTTCTGGCCGGGCGGCCGGACTTGCGCCTGAACGACGGGCGGACGGACCCGGCGGGCCGCTTTTGGGTGGGCAGCGTCAATACGGCTAAGTCGGCCGCCGATGCCGCCCTCTACCGGGTCGACCCCGATGGCCGGATCGAACCCATCCAGAACGCGATGCTGACATGCAACGGCGCGGCCTTCACCGCCGATGGCCGCCGCTTTCACCATGCCGACACGCCGAGCCACGCGCTGCGCGCCTATGACGCCGACCCGGCGACCGGCTTGCTGGCGAATGAGCGGATCCTGCACCAGTTCCCACAGGGAGAGGGGCGGCCCGATGGCGGGTCCTTCGACATTGCGGGCAATTACTGGAGCGCGCTGTTTGACGGGGGGCGGGTTGTGCAGCTCTCGCCCGACGGGGCGATCGTCGCGACCGTTCCCCTGCCTGCCCCGCGCCCGACCATGATCGCCTTTGGCGGCGAGGACGGCCGCACTGCCTTTGTCACCACCGCGCGCACCGGGCTGGACGCCGCAGCATTGGCAAAGGCACCACTGTCAGGCAGCCTCTTCACGTTCCGCGTCGACGTGCCGGGCGTGGCCGAAACCCCGTTCGGCCCAAAATAGTCCGGCCCCGCCACGCTGACGCGGCAGGGCCGGTAGGGAGAGACCCCCCGCCTCTCGATCGGGCGTTCGATCAGTAACGCTGCTGGCGTTCGTAAAGCGATTTGTAGTGCTGGATGCGGGTCACGCGCAGGCCGGGCATGCCGGAGCGGTCGACCGCACGCTGCCAGCCGGCAAATTCCTCGAGCGTCAGGGAATATCGCTCGCACGCCTCGTCCACGGAGAGAAGGCCCCCGTTGACGGCAGCGACAACCTCGGCCTTGCGGCGCACGACCCAGCGCGTCGTGCCCGGCGAGGGCAGCGAGTCGAGCGTGAGCGGCTCCCCAAGGGGACCTACAACCTGAGCCGGGCGTATTTTCTGGTTCTCGATCATCTTGTCCTCATTCACCGGCAGTCCGGCCAAAGTTCGTGCTGCGATATCCTGGCTTCTCGCAGCAAAGCTTTGCCCCTTGGCTAAGTCCCACGGTAAACGTCTTCTTCATCCTCTTTGCCCGCCAATTTCCGCGCGACCGGCCCGTTGAACGGCCCCGTTTCGCTGGCGCGACTCGCGGTTTTGTCACGCCTGAACATGCGCACCATCCGCTCGGCGGGGCTTTCGGCGCCCGCCCCGGCGACGTTGCCGGTGCGCATCGCGCAAGCCGTCGGCGAGCCGCTCTGGCCCGAGGCCAGCGTTGCCAGCAGCCGTTGCATCTCCGCTCTGCCGATCCCGCGTGCCCTGGCGGATCGGTTGCCGGTTGGATGGTCGCTCATGTCCATTCCGGCGATCCTAGCAAGCAATGGATAAATGCATGTAAAGGCGGCGGTCAGAGTTGCTTAGGAGAGGTTGGCGAAGGGTAATCGCCCCCCGCCTGCGGCGAACTGCGCTGGCTTCCGTGCCTTTCAGCCCCTATATCGCGCGCCGATGACCGGACGGACCGACGTGGATTTTCAGCTGGGGCAGACGCTGGCGGGCCGCCGTATCGTCGTGGCCATGTCGGGCGGGGTGGATTCGAGCGTCGTCGCCGCGCTCGCCTCCAGGACCGGCGCCGAGACGATCGGGGTGACGCTCCAGCTCTACGATCATGGCGCGGCGGTGGGCCGGGCGGGTAGCTGCTGCGCCGGGCAGGACATTCGCGATGCGCGCGCTGTCGCCGACCGGCTGGGGATCGCCCATTATGTGTTCGATTATGAAAGCCGCTTCCGTCAATCGGTGATCGAGGGGTTTGCCGACGAGTATCTGCGCGGCCGCACGCCGATACCCTGCGTTCAGTGCAACATGGGCGTGAAATTCACCGACCTCATGTCCCTTGCCCGCGAGCTCGGCGCGGATTGTCTCGCCACCGGCCATTATGTCAGGCGCCTGATCGGGGCGGACGGCCCGGAACTGCATCGCGCCGTAGACCCGGCGCGCGACCAGAGCTATTTCCTTTTCGGCACCACCTCAGCGCAGCTCGACTATCTGCGCTTTCCCCTGGGCGGCATGGAAAAGGCGGCGGTGCGCGCGCTTGCTGCCGAGATTGGCCTTGGTGTCGCGGCCAAGCCGGACAGCCAGGACATATGCTTCGTGCCGGACGGCGACTATGCGGCGCTCGTGAGCAAATTGCGGCCGGAGGCGGTGCGCGCTGGCGAGATCGTCCACGTGGACGACGGCAGGCTGCTCGGGACTCACCGGGGCCTAACCCATTTCACGGTGGGGCAGCGCAAGAGGCTTGAGATCGGCGGCCAGCCCGAGCCGCTCTATGTCATCCGGCTTGAACCCGAACGCAACCGGGTGGTCGCCGGGCCGAAGGCGGCGCTGGCGGTGGGCGCGGCGCGCCTCTCCGGGATCAACTGGATCGGCGGCGATGCGGGCGCCCGGCCGCTGGAGGCCAAGGTGCGATCCATGGCGCGCCCGGCGGCGGCACGGCTGGACGGCGACTGGGTGCGCTTCGATACACCCGAATATGGCGTGTCGCCGGGCCAGGCGGCGGTGCTCTATGCGGGCACGCGGGTGCTGGGCGGTGGCTGGATCGAGGAAACACGGTGCCCGGCCACGAACTGACATGGCGCCTGACCCGGCGCATGGCGCTCGCCGGCCTTGCGATGCTGCCGGTCGCCGCCCGCAGCGCAGCGCCCTTCCGGTCCCGACGGATTGCCGTGCGCGCGGTAGGGACCGGGCGCGACGTGCTCCTGATACCGGGGCTGGGGACGGGACCGGACGTATGGACGCCTCTTATCCGTGCCCTGCCGGGCTGGCGCTGGCACCTCATCCATGTGCGCGGCTTTGCGGGGTTGCCGCCGGAGGCCAACAGGGTCGGGCCGCTGCTCGCGCCGATTGCGGACGAGATCGCACGCTATATGCGCGAGGGCGGGCTCAGCGCCCCGGCCATCATCGGTCACAGCATGGGCGGCACGCTGGCGATGCTGACGGCGCTTGCCGCCGCGCGATCCGGTCCGCTGATGGTGGTCGACATGCTGCCGGACGCCGCCGCGCTGCTGGGCGGCACCAGTCAGGGCATGGGCTTCCTCGCCAATCAGATGCGCGGCTATTTCACCGGCACGCTCGCGGGGCGGCGCGCGTTCGCGCGGTTGCTGCGCGATGCGGCCCCCGGCGCGAAGGACAGCGATCCCGATGTCGTCGCCACCGCCCTCAGCGAGCTGGCGGGGCTCGACCTGTCGCCGCGCCTCCCCCGGCTCGCCGCGCCGCTGACGGTCGTTCCCGCCGTCCCTGTCGATACCGATGCGCGGGCGATGATCCTCGCCACGTACAGACGCGCCTATCGTCCGGCCGCAAAAGCACAGATTCAGCCGATCGGGCCGAGCGGACACATGATCATGTTCGATCAGCCTGATGCCTTCGCGCGCGCCGTGAAGGCCATGCTGGGCGCAAAATAGGGCGATTTGATTTCGGTCAACGCAAGGCCCGTCAGACCGGCCCATCAGGGTTCTCACCGGCGGCTCGCACTCCTCTCGCCGGCGGCGGGGTTTCACCCCGCCACCTCGATCCACATGGGGCGCGGCTTGTTCGCAGGCCGCGCCCGCTTTTTATGGCGATCAAGGCCCCTATGGCACCAGCACCGTGTCTTCGGCCACCGGCAGAATGTCCGGATAGTCGAGCGTGTAGTGCAGCCCGCGGCTTTCCTTGCGGTGCAGCGCCGAGCGCACGATGAGGCGCGACACCTCGAGCAGATTGCGCAGTTCGATAAGGTCGGGCGTCACCCGGAAATTGCCGTAATAATCATCCACCTCCGCCGCGAGCAGGTCGATGCGGTGCTTGGCGCGCTCGAGCCGCTTGGTGGTGCGCACGATGCCGACATAGTCCCACATGAACCGGCGGATTTCCTTCCAGTTATGCTGGACGATCACTTCCTCGTCCGAGTCCGTCACCCGGCTCTCGTCCCAGGCGCGGATCGGCGGCGGCGGCGGCAGATCGGTCCAGTGCGCGCGGATATGATCGGCGGCCGCCTCGCCGAAGACCAGGCATTCGAGCAGCGAGTTGGAGGCGAGCCGATTGGCGCCGTGCAAGCCCGACTGGGTGACTTCGCCCGCAGCATAGAGGCCCGGCAGATCGGTCCGCCCGTCAAGGTCTATGACCACCCCGCCACAGGTATAATGCTGCGCGGGCACGACCGGAATGGGTTCCGTGGTGATGTCGATGCCGAGATCGAGCAGGCGGGCGTGGATGGTTGGAAAATGCTCCAGCACGAAGGCGCTCGGCATGTGGCTGATGTCGAGGTGGACATAATCGAGGCCCAGTCGCTTGATCTCGTGGTCGATGGCGCGCGCAACGATATCCCGCGGGGCCAGCTCGCCGCGCTTGTCGAACCTGTCCATGAACCGCTTGCCGCCGCCGGGCACACCGGGGGGCAGCTTCAGCTTGCCGCCCTCGCCGCGCATCGCCTCCGTAATGAGCAGGTTCTTGACGTCGAGATTGTAGAGGCAGGTCGGGTGGAACTGGTTCATCTCCATGTTGGAGACACGGGCACCCGCGCGCCAGGCCATCGCGATACCGTCGCCCGATGCACCGCGCGGCGCGGTCGAGAACAGATAGGCGCGGCCCGCCCCGCCGGTGGCCAATATCGTGGCAGGCGCGGTGAAGGCGTCGATATGGCGCGTCCGGCGGTTATAGGCGTAAACGCCCCAGACATGGCCATCGCCGGAAAAGCGCACCCCATGGCGAGAGGTGATGAGGTCGATGGCGACCATGTCCGTCATCATCGTAATGTTGCTGTTGGCCTCGGCGGCGGCGACCAGCGCGCGCTGCACCGCCGCGCCGGTGGCATCGTCGACATGAACGATGCGCCGGTGGCTGTGCCCCCCCTCCTTGGTGAGATCCCAGCGCCGCCCGAACGCCTCACCGTCGTTGAACGGCACGCCGAGCGCGGCGAGCCGGTCGATGGCGGCGGGCGCCGCGCCCACGACGAACTCGACCGTGGCACGGTTGTTGAGGCCCGCCCCGGCTGTCATGGTATCCTCGATGTGGCTCTCGAAGCTGTCGCCCGCGTCAAGCACGGCGGCGATGCCACCCTGCGCCCAGTTGGTCGAACCGTCGGTCAGCGCGCCCTTGGCGATCACCAGCACGCGCTTGTTCTGCGCAAGGTTGATCGCGGCGGTCAGCCCAGCCGCGCCCGATCCGATGATGATGACGTCATATTGCCGCGTGGCCATCAAGCGCCCGCCTCGGCATTCGCCGCGCGCGTGAGGTTGAGGAACACATCCTCGAGGTCCGGCTCGCGCGTTGACACCTCGACGATGCCGAGCCCGTCCGCCTGGACGGCGGCGAGCACCTGGCCCGCGTTCGCGCAATCCTTGCGATAGGTGATGACGAGGGTGCGATCGCCGTCCTGCTCGACCTTCTCGAAACAGCGCGCCTGCGGCAGCGCGGCGATGTCCCGGTCGACCGTTACCGCGACCAGCTTCTCCTGCGCCATGCCGACCAGTTCGCGCGTCGGCTTGTCAGCGATCACCCGGCCATGATTGATGATGGCGATGCGGTCGCACAGCTCCTCCGCCTCCTCCAGATAATGCGTCGTGAGGACGACCGTCACGCCCTGATCGTTGAGCGAACGGACATAGGCCCAGAGCTGCTGGCGAAGCTCCACATCGACGCCCGCCGTCGGCTCATCGAGCACCAATATGGGCGGCGTGTGGACCATCGCCTTGGCGACCATCAGCCGCCGCTTCATTCCGCCGGACAGCGTCCGGGCATAGGCGTTCGCCTTGTCCTCCAGATGGACCGCGCGCAGGAGATCCATGCTGCGCCGCTTCGCCTTGGGCACGCCATAAAAGCCGGCCTGATTTTCCAGCGTCTCGAACGGGGTGAAGAACGGATCGAACAGGATCTCCTGATTGACGATGCCGATGGAATATTTGGCGTTGCGCGGGTGCCTGTCGATGTCGAAGCCCCAGACCGACACGGCGCCGCTCGTCTTCATGACGATGCCCGCAAGGATGTTGATCAGCGTCGACTTGCCCGCGCCGTTGGGACCGAGCAGGCCGAAAATCCCCCCTTGCGGTATATCGAGGCTGACCCCGTTGAGCGCACGCTTGCCGCCCTCGTAGGTCTTGCACAGATCGGCGATGGCTATAGCGGCGTTGGGGGCGGCGTCGGACATGCCAGCCTACTTAAGCGATGGCCACAAGCGTGCAATAGCGCACGGCATCGTCAAAATCGCCCCGGCGCGCCGCGAGCCGGGCGGTGGCCTCGGCATCTTCGCCCCATGCCTCGGTCTGCCACGCCTCGTCGAGCGTCGCGGCGGACCATAGCGCGTCGGCGTCCATCTCGCCGTCCAGCAGCGCCAGCGCACCCACCAGCGTGCCAGTGATCGAGACGATGACCGACAGCCCCGCGAGCAGCCAAGGGTCGAGCGCGGCGACGGCCGCGGAGAGCCGCTCGACCGTCGCGGCGGGCTGGTCGACGGGCATGATCCCGGCCGTCACCTCGAAATGGACATCGTAGCGATGCCGAGCCCAGGCAAGCGGTGCATCCCACGCCTCGGACTGGCGCGCGACCAGCGGGTCCGGCCCGTCTGCGCGATAGCAGAACAGGTCGGTCGCGGCATAGCCGCAGATCGTCGCGGCAAAGCCCGCCACATCGGGCAACACCGTGTCGATCGTCGCGTTGGCGAAGCCGGTGATCGGCATGGTCGCGGGGGCGACCTTCTCGCCCTGCGCGTTCCACTCGCTGACAAGGGCGGCGGCCAGTGCCGCGCCGGGAACGGCGAGATCGGCGCGGGCGGGCGTTCTGACAGGCCGACCGTCGAGCAGGATCGCGTGACCATCGCCATCGGGACGCGGCGCGCTGCCCGCCGCCTCATAAAAGCGCCTCATGGCGGCGGCGGCGATCTGAAGGCGCGCAGCATGAACAGCGGCACCACGGCCATCTGCGCAAAGCCGACGATCGCGAAGATGAAGCCGAGAATCCGCGCCCGGTCCCCGGTGATCCACGAAAAATGCTGAAGGGCGATGGCCAGCCCGAATATCAGCAACAGCGCGCCGGAAATCCGCACCACCCCCACCGCCACGAACTTGCCGAACGCGCTATCACGCTCAGGCACCGACCCCGGCTCGTTCATATCACAGCCCGATATGCGCGGCCAGGTCGGCCATGGTCATCGCGACGCTGTCGGCGCCAGCGGCAAACAGCTCATCGGGCGAATGATAGCCCCAGCCGACGCCGAGCGCGCGCACACCCGCCGCCCTGGCCATCGCCATGTCGTAACTGGTGTCGCCGATCATCACCGTCGTGGTCGAGGCGGCGCCGGCCTCCGCCATCGCCAGTTCGATCATGCTGGGATGGGGCTTGGACGGATGCCGGTCGGCGGTCTGGAGGGTCACGAAGCGATGGGTGATGGCGTGGGTTTCGAGCGTGAGCTGCAAGCCCCGGTCGCTGTTTCCGGTGGCGATGCCGAGCAGCCAGCCCTCCCCCTCCAGCCGCTCCAGCAGGTCGACAATGCCGTCATAGAGGGGATGATGATGGCGCCCGCTCAGACGCTGCGCCTGAAAATGCGCCTTGTAGCCTTCGGCGATCAGGCCGTGCGCCGACAGATCGCCCTCCGGGTGCAGCACCGCCACCGCCTGCGCCATCGACAGGCCGACAATGGAGAGCGTCTGTGCGCGGGTCGGCGGGGCAAGGCCAGCCGCGAGAAATCCCGCCTCCATGGCCGCGCAGATGCCGTGCTGGCTGTCGACGAGGGTGCCGTCGCAATCGAATATCGCGAGGCGATTACTCATTTGGCCTTGCCTGTCCGGGCAGAGCCGCGGGGTTTTGCCGTGCCCGGACCGCGCGAGCGCCGCTCGCCGCGCCGTTCCTTGCGATACTGCTTGGCGTGCGCCTTGGCCTGCGCCTTTTCAACGAGCCGCTTGGGGGCCTTGGGCAGTTCCTCGTCGAGCGGCAGGTCGCCGGCATCGAGATCGAAGCCGAGATCGCTCAGCGTCTCCAGAAAATGACGCGGCGGCTCGGCGCGCATATCGAGCGGGCTGCCATCGGGATGGTCGATGCGGATGCGCCGGGCATGGAGGTGCATCTTGCGGCTGATCGTCCCTGTGAGGAAGGCATCCTTGCCGCCATATTTGCCGTCACCCACGATGGGATGGCCGATGGCGGCCATGTGCACGCGAAGCTGATGGGTGCGACCGGTATAGGGCTGCAGTTCGACCCATGCAGCGCGATTGCCCGCGCGCTCGATCACACGATAGCGCGAGCGGGCGGGCTGGCCTGCCTTTTCATCGACATGCATTTTCTCGCCACCGCTGCCCGGCTGTTTTGCGAGCGGCAGGTCGATGGTGCCGTCGGCGATATCGGGCACGCCCATTACGATCGCCCAATAGACCTTGCGCGCGGTGCGCGACGAAAAGGCCTTGGCGAAATGCGCGGCGCTGCGGGCCGAGCGGGCGAGCAGGAGCGCCCCGCTCGTGTCCTTGTCGAGGCGGTGCACAAGGCGCGGCCTGTCGTCCCGCTCGAAGGCGAGCGCATCGAGCAGCCCGTCGACATGTTCCTGCGTCTTGGTGCCGCCCTGCGTCGCGAGACCCGGCGGCTTGTTGATGATGATGGCGGCAGCATCGCGGTGGATGACCATCCCCTGCGCGAACGCTTCCTGCTCGGGCGTCAGCGGATCGCGCCGGGGCATGGCGCGGGGCGCCGCCGTGCGCGTGCTCTCCGGCGGAGGCACGCGGATGGTCTGCCCCTCCTCGATCCGGTCGCCGGGCGTCGCGCGGCCCCCATCGACGCGCAACTGGCCGGTGCGCGCCCAGCGCGACACGGTCGCAAAGCTGACGTCGGGGAGGTTGCGCCGGAACCAGCGGTCGAGCCGGATGCCGTCATCCTCGGCGCTCACCCGATACTGACGGACCGCGTCGCTCATGCCGCCACCGTGCGCGCAAGGGTAAGCCCCAGGCCCAGTGCGCCGATCGACGCGCCGACCGACAGTCCGACATAGGCAAGTGCGGAAAGCAGCGCGCCTCGCTCGATCATCAGCCAGCTTTCGAGGCTGAAGCTCGAGAAGGTGGTAAAGCCGCCGAGGATGCCGACCGCCACGAGGAGCCGGATCGTCTCGCCGCCCTGCGCGCGCGCCGCAAGCCAGCCGACGAGCAACCCCATGGCGAACCCGCCCGAGACGTTGGCGGCAAGCGTGCCCCAGGGCCAGCCGGGACCGGCCAGATGGAGCATCAGGCGCCCGAGCTGATAGCGCAGCGCAGCGCCGATGGCGCCGCCAAGCATGACGATAAGGGTTGCCTGCATCGGTGCTGCCGTAGCGATTTGGTCGGCACTGCGCAAATCACTCGACGTAGAGGATATCCGCTTCGGTGCCGCCGCCGCCGCTGCGGGGCCGGGCGAGGATCACATATGCGGGGCCGTCACCGCCTTTCGTGCCGCCGAGCCGGAGGTCGCCGCCCCTGTCCGCCGCCATGTCGTCCCGCTCCGCATCATAGCCCGCGGCGCGCGCAGCCTTGGCATAGCGGGCGAGCAAAGCCTCCGGTGCGTCGGGCGCTACCACGGTCAGAGCGACCAGCGTGCAATGGTCCGTCACGGCACCCGCCGCCTCGCTATGTGTCGAGCCGGCATAGGGGCGGAAGGGGGCAGGCATCCTGTCGACCCAGCTGTCATCATATCGGAGCGCATCGACACAGCCCTTGCGCTGGCCCGAGGCGAGGCCACCGCCCTCCTGCGCCGCCGCGCGAAGCCGCTCCCCGACCGCCCCCGCAGGCGTCGCGGCCGTGTTGGCAAGAGCGGCGGCGTTGCCGCCATCCTCCGAAAAGTTCGCGCCGGCGTCAGGGCCGGAGCCCGCGTTGGTGAGGCGCGAATCGAGCGAGGCGAGCGCCTCGTTGCGCGCATCCTGCCCATTGCCGCCGCACGCGGCCAACATCAGCGCGAGCGGAAAGGCCGCCCCGACAGTCTGGCGCATCATGACCATGTTCGATCTCCCTGCACTGGCCCCGACCGGCGTGATACCGCATCGCGAGCGGAAATTCACCTGTCGCCTTCGCGGGATGCATGCAGGACGGTTGACCGCAACCTCCGGGAAGGTCAGGGCGAGGCGATGACCCAGTCTTCCCGCAATGCAGCATCAGGCCTGTGGCAAGGGCTGGGCGCCTATGCCATCTGGGGCCTTCTTCCGGTCTATTTTCACAGTCTCGGCCACGTCGCCGCGGTCGAGATCGTCGGCGCGCGAATCCTCTGGTCGATGCTGTTCGTGGTCGGGCTCCTTGCCGTCCGGCAGCAGCTCGGCGCGCTTGCCGCGACGATGACGACATGGCGGCTCGCGCTCCCGCTTGCGCTCAGCGCGCTCCTCATCGGAGCGAACTGGTCCGTTTATATGTGGTCGGTCACGCGCGGGCATGTGCTCGCGGCAAGCCTGGGCTATTTCCTCAATCCGCTGTTCAATGTCCTGATCGGCGTCTTCCTGCTGCGGGAAAGGCTGAGCGCCATTCAGGCCGGTTCGGTGGCGCTGGCCGCGATCGGCGTTGCGGTAGTCGCGTTCGCCGCGCCCGATTCGCTCGGGCTCGCCCTGGCGCTGGCGATCAGCTTTGCCGTTTATGGTCTCGTGCGCAAGCTGACGCCGGTGAACGCCGTGATCGGGCTCGGCGTGGAGACGCTGTTCCTTGCGCCCCTGGCGGCGGCGGCACTGTTCTGGTTCGCCTGGAGGGAACCGCTGGCGTCCATCCATGACGGGCACGCAAGCCTCATCCTGGCCGGCAGCGGGGTCGTTACGTCCGTCCCCCTGTTCCTGTTCGCGGCTGCAGCCCGCAAGCTGCCGATGGTGACCATGGGGCTGATCCAGTTTCTCACCCCGACCATCCTGTTCCTGGTCGGGGCGCTGCTCTATGGCGAACCGATGTCGCTGATGAACTGGATCAGCTTTGCGTTCATCTGGAGTGGCGTCGCGCTGTTCATCATGGATGCGTTGCTGCGCCAGCGGGCGGGCACTCAGGCAAACGCGGTCGCCTCGAAGCGCAGCGGTTCGCCCGGCGCCTGATCGGCGAGGCTGTCCTCCCACATCACCCGCCGACCGCGCACGAATGTGCCGACCGGCTTGCCGGTCAGGCGCATGCCCTCGAACGGCGACCAGCCGCAGCGCGAGGCGAGCCAGTCGCGCGTGACCGTCCACTGCTTCTTGCGGTCGACCACGGTGAAATCGGCGTCGTAACCCACCGCGATCCGCCCCTTGCCAACCAGGCCGAAGACGCGCTGCGGACCGGCGCTGGTCAGGTCGATGAACCGCCGCATCGTCAGGCGCCCGCGCGCGACATGGTCGAGCATCAGCGGCACCAGCGTCTGCACGCCGGGCATGCCGCTGGGCGAGGCGGGATAGGGCTTCGCTTTCTCCTCGATCGTGTGCGGCGCATGGTCCGAGCCAAGCACGTCGGGCACGCCCTGATGCAGCCAGTCCCACAGGCCCCGGCGATGCGCGGCGGTGCGGATGGGCGGGTTCATCTGCGCATAGGTGCCGATCCGGCGATAGGCGTCGGCCGACAGGGTCAGATGCTGCGGCGTCACCTCGCAGGTCGCGATATCCTTGTGCTCCGACAGAAACGCAAGTTCGGCTGGCGTCGTGATATGCAGCACATGAATGCGGCGGCGAGCGGCGCGGGCCAGAGCGACGATGCGCCGGGTCGCGATCAGGGCAGACTCCGCATCGCGCCAGATCGGGTGGCTGGCGGGATCCCCCTCGATCCGGCAATCTTTGCGCGCGTTCATCCGCGCCTCGTCCTCGGCGTGAATGGCGACCCGCCTGCGCCCGCTGGCGAGCACACGCGCAAGCGCCTCATCCTCGGCGACCAGCAGGCTGCCGGTCGAGGCGCCCATGAAGATCTTGACGCCCGCCGTGCCGGGGATGCGCTCCAGCTCGGCGAGCTGGTCCGCGTTGTCGTTGGTGGCGCCCACATAAAAGGCGTGGTCGCACCACATGCGGTGATGCGCGCGGGCGAGCTTGTCGTGCACCCTTTCGGCGGTATCGGTATTGGGGTTGGTATTGGGCATCTCGAACACCGCCGTCACCCCGCCCAGAACCGCTGCGCGGCTGCCGCTTTCCAGATCCTCCTTATGTTCGAGGCCGGGTTCGCGGAAATGCACCTGGCTGTCGATCACGCCGGGCAGGATGTCGAGCCCGGTGCAGTCGATACGCTCGCCCGCATCGCCCTTCAGCGCACCGATGGCCGCGATGCGATCGCCGGTAACGCCGACGTCCATGCGCGCGGGGCCACCCGGCAGATGGACGGTCCCGCCGGTGAGAATGAGGTCGAACGTCGCTGCCAAGGGAACGGCTCCATTTATGCTTTGCGGATCAGGACGTAACTCCTACCTTGGTCCGATGAGCCATGCCATCCCCCCGTCGATCAGCGGCCGGCTTGCGGATCGCGCCCTGCTGCATATCGGCGGGCCGGAGGCGCGCGATTTCCTGAATGGCCTCGTCACGCGCAACGTGGTGCAGCTGTCGCCGGACGCGCCCCTGTGGGCAGGCCTTCTGTCGCCGCAGGGCAAGGCTCTGTTCGATTTTCTCCTTTGGGCGGACGGACCGGCGGACGTGCTGATCGACTGCGAGGCGGTCGCCGCCGACGCCCTGATGAGGCGCCTGATGCTCTATCGCCTCCGCCGTCCGGTAACGATCGCCCGTCAGGAGACGCTCGCGGTTCACTGGTCGAACGAAGCGCACGCCGGGCGCAGCGATCCGCGCATGGCGGCACTTGGCTGTCGCTGGCTCGCGGCGCTCGATCCGGCCGTGCCCGACGTGTCGGACGCCTGGCGCATCCATCGGCTCCGGCTCGGCGTGACCGAGGGACAGGCCGAGCTCGGCACCGACCAGACGCTCTGGCTCGAAGCCAATGCCGATGAGCTCCACGGCGTCGATTTCGACAAGGGCTGCTATGTCGGCCAGGAGAATACCGCACGGATGCATTTCCGGCACAAGGTCGGGCGGCGGCTCGTCGTGCTGCCGGTCGGCATGTCCGACCCGGCGCGGCGGCGGCTTGAACTACCGGAGCTTGGGCTTGCGATCGACTTTCGCCGGGTCGACGATATGGATGGTCTACCCCTGCCGGACTGGCAGAAAGCGGCCATCGCGCCCATAGGGGCAGCGTGACCCGGTTCCTTTTGCTCCTTGCGCTGCTGCTCGCAGCGCCGGCGGCGGGTCGCGCGCAGACCGGCTGGACGCTGGTGGGCAGCTATCCGCACGACCGCACCGCCTTTACCGAGGGGCTGCTGGTCCACGACGGGCTTCTGTACGAATCGACCGGCCTGGAAGGCCACTCGACCATCTGTGCGCGGCGCCTTGAGACAAACGCGGCGGTGCGCTGCACCAAAGTCCCGGCGAAATATTTCGGCGAAGGGATCGTGATCTGGCGCAATCGCCTGATCAGCCTGACCTGGCAGCATGGCGAGGGCCTCATTTGGTCACTGCCGAAGCTTAAGAAGATCGGCAGCTTCCGTTACCCCGGCGAGGGCTGGGCGCTGACGCATGACGGCAAGCGCCTCATCATGAGCGACGGCACGGCGCAGCTGCGGTTCCTTGACCCGGAAAGCCTCAGGGAAAGTGGCCGGATCAACGTCAGCTGGCGCGGAAAACCGATTACCAACCTCAACGAACTGGAATATGTCGACGGCGAGATTCTCGCGAACGTCTGGATGACGCCCTATATCGCGCGGATCGACCCGGCGGACGGCCATGTGATCGACTGGATCGACCTGACGCCCTTGCTGAAACGGCTGAACCCCGCCGACCCCGACGATGTCCTCAACGGGATCGCGTGGGATGCCAAGGCAAGGCGCCTGTTCGTTACCGGCAAACGCTGGCCGACACTGTTCGAGATCCGACTGAACCGCTGATTGACCTGCATCAAGGGGGCGCCGCGCCGATGGGCCTATGATGCTGGCGGACACAAGGAGTCGCGCCATGTTCAGGAACAATGTCGGCGGCATCGACCGCGCCCTGCGGATCATTGTCGGCCTCGGCCTCATCGCTCTCGTATTCGTCGGACCCCGGACAGCCTGGGGCTGGGTGGGCCTCGTGCCGCTGTTGACCGGCCTCGTGCGCTTCTGCCCGCTCTACCTGCCGCTCGGCCTCAGTTCCTGCCCGATGAAGCGGCGCTGACGCCGGATCAAGCGGCGAGCGCCTTTTTCCAGCGCAGAACCTCCGCATCGGCGGCCCCGCCCGGCAAGGTGCCGCCCAGGACATGCTCGTAAACCCGCACCGAAGGATGCGCCAACCGCTTTACCGATGAGCCTGACGGGCTGAAGAAGCATGGCACCGACTGGCGCCTGAACAGCGCGCGCAGCTGTTCGGCGGTCGCGCGGTCGCTGTCCGGCCCACCCGCGATCCAGCGCGCCACGATATACCGCCGCTCGAACGGGTTGGCCGCCCCGGGGTCGACTTCCAGGGTCAGCATCACGCCGCTACGATCGGGACGCATGGCATTGCCGAGCCACGACAGCCGCCGCCATGCGCAGTAAAACGCCCGGCACGAGCCCGGCCGCTCGTCATATATGCCGCACCCTCCCGACGGGGAGAGATGGACGCAGCGCGTATCGTTCGGCTTGGCCAGTTCCTCGATCGCGCACACGGTGCAGCAGACCGTGCATTCCCCGCAGGCACGCTTTGGCAGCAGCGACCCGAAAGCGGCCTCTATCCGGTTTTCAGCCACTTTGCCCCGCGCCGTTCGCCCCGATCCGACACCATGATAGCGAGGCATGCGCCGCCGGGATACCACCACAGCGCAACTTTGACGCCGCGCAATCGTTTCAGCCGCGAACACCCCCCTTGTCGCGAAGGAGAATATGATGCGCACCCTGACCATCGCCGCCGCCGCCACCGCCGCCCTCTCGCTCTCGGCCTGCACCGGCTATGGCGATGACCGGCCGGGCTATGCCTCCTCGCGCTCCGACTACCGGATTGGCGACAATGACTATATCTATCGCGACAATGACGGACGCTATTACTGCAAGCGGCCTGACGGCACGACCGGGTTAATCGTGGGCGGGCTGGCGGGCGGCGTTCTAGGCAATGTCATCGCGCCGGGCGGAAGCAAGACACTGGGGACGCTGCTCGGCGCCGGCGCTGGCGCGCTCGCGGGCCGGGCCATCGACCGCAACAATGTGAAGTGCCGCTGACGGTCTTTCAGCGGCGGACCATGAACCGCCCCAGTGCCTCGTTGATCGGGCCAGCCTGATCCTTTTCGAGCGCATCGCGGATCGCACAGATCTCTGTGTCAGTCAGATGCTCGATGCCGATGAACTCGTTGCGCGCCTGTTCCACGGCGCGCAGCAGTTCGTCGAGCTTGACCTGCATGGCTGATGCGTCCCGGTTCTGCGCGTTCTGGATGAGGAACACCATCAGAAAGGTCACGATGGTCGTGCCGGTATTGATGACGAGCTGCCATGTGTCGGAATATTGAAAGATCGGCCCCGTCACGCCCCAGACGACGATGATGCCGACCGCGAGAATGAACGTGATCGGCTGGCCCGCCCAGCTGGCGATTCGCGACGCTATACTGCTGAAGAGATGATCCAAGGCCTGTCCTTCCTTTTGCATGATGCCTCGTCTAACTGGCGCTGGTGCAAAACGAAACGGAACCGCGATAGTGCCTCGGATACAGCCCGCAACATGGACCGCCTTGTTCGGCATTTGCCTGCTCTCGGGCTGCGCCAGCCCGGAACGGCAGCTCAGCGCCGGATTGCAGGATGCGGGCCTCTCGCCACGGATGGCCGCCTGCATGGCACATGAGATGACGCCGCGGCTCTCGATCACGCAGCTTCTCCGCCTGCGCGACCTCGGGCGGGCCACCCGGCGCGACCCCATGCGCACGTCGATCGCGCAATATCTGCATGACATCCGCGCCCTTGGCGATCCCAAGATCCTGACGGTCGCAAGCGCCGCAGCGATCAACTGCGCGCTGCCCTGACCGTCCGCCACCGGGTCGGGGCGACGGAAACACTTCGCAACTTTGCAGCTTTGCCCGCTGGACGGCGCAGCAAAAGCATGTTTGGGACGCTGCCATATCCGCAACTTCCCAAGACGAGGGCGACCCCATGAACATCCATGAATATCAGGCGAAGGAACTGCTCGCGAAATTCGGCGCTCCGGTGCCCGCAGGCATTGCCGCCATGACGGTCGCCGAGGCCGTTGCCGCCGTGGATCAGCTGCCCGGTCCGCTCTATGTCGTGAAGGCGCAGATCCATGCTGGCGGTCGCGGCAAGGGCAAGTTCAAGGAACTGCCCGCAGAGGCCAAGGGCGGCGTCCGCCTGGCGCGCTCGAAGGAAGAGGTCGAGGCCCATGCCAAGGACATGCTCGGCAACACCCTCGTCACGATCCAGACCGGCGAGGCGGGCAAGCAGGTCAACCGCCTCTATGTGACAGACGGCGCCGACATCGAGCGCGAATTCTATCTCGCGCTGCTCGTCGATCGCGCCACCGGCCGCGTTGCGTTCGTTGTCTCGACCGAGGGGGGCATGGACATCGAGACCGTCGCGCATGACACGCCGGAAAAGATCCACACCTTCGCCGTCGATCCTGCGACCGGCTTCATGCCGCATCACGGTCGCGCCGTTGCCGCCGCGCTCGGGCTGTCGGGTGAACTCGCCAAGCAGGCGGCCAAGACCGCCTCGGCGCTCTACGATGCCTTCCTCGCCACCGACGCGAGCCAGATCGAAATCAACCCGCTGGCCGTCTGCGCGGGCGACAAGCTCTATGTGCTCGACGCCAAGGTCGGCTTCGATTCCAACGCGCTCTATCGTCATCCCGACATCCTGGCGCTGCGCGACGAGACGGAGGAAGACCCCGCAGAGCTGGAAGCGAGCAAATATGACCTCGCCTACATCAAGCTCGACGGTGACATCGGCTGCATGGTGAACGGCGCCGGCCTCGCCATGGCGACGATGGACATCATCAAGCTCAATGGCATGTTCCCCGCGAACTTCCTCGACGTCGGCGGCGGCGCAAGCAAGGAGAAGGTGACGGCGGCGTTCAAGATCATCCTTGCCGACCCGGCCGTGAAGGGCATTCTCGTCAACATCTTCGGCGGCATCATGAAGTGCGACATCATCGCCGAGGGCATCGTCGCGGCCGCCAAGGATGTGAACCTGTCGGTCCCGCTCGTCGTGCGCCTTGAGGGCACCAACGTGCAGCAAGGCAAGGACATCCTCGCATCGTCCGGCCTGGCCATCGTGCCGGCCGACGATCTGGGCGATGCCGCGCGCAAGATCGTGGCGGAGGTTCAGAAGCTCGGCTAATAAAAAGGCAGGTTGACAGGGTCGCCACCCTCGACCAGACCGCTGACGCATACGTAAACGCAACCGAGAGCTGCCATGAAGATTCTTGTCCCCGTAAAGCGGGTGATCGACTATAATGTGAAGCCGCGCGTCAAGGCGGACGGCACCGGGGTCGATCTCGCCAACGTCAAGATGAGCATGAACCCCTTCGACGAGATCGCGGTGGAGGAAGCCATCCGCCTGAAGGAGAAGGGCGCGGCAAGCGAAATCGTCGCGGTGTCGGTCGGCCCGGCGAAGGCTCAGGAAACGCTTCGGACGGCGCTCGCCATGGGAGCAGACCGCGCGATCCTCGTGCAGACCGACGACGAGGTAGAACCGCTCGGCGTCGCCAAGCTCCTCGCCCGCATTCAGGCCGAGGAAGATGCCGGGCTCATCATCCTGGGCAAGCAGGCGATCGACGACGACAGCAACCAAACCGGGCAGATGCTGGCCGCTCTGCTCGGTCGCCCGCAGGGCACGTTCGCCAGCAAGGTCGAAGTCGCGGGCGATGCCGTCAGCGTCACCCGCGAAGTCGATGGTGGCCTTGAAACCGTCAAGCTGTCGCTGCCGGCGATCATCACCACCGACCTCCGGCTCAACGAGCCGCGCTACGCCTCGCTGCCCAACATCATGAAAGCGAAGTCCAAGCCGCTCGCGAACAAGAGCCCCGCCGACTACGGCGTCGACGTGGCGCCCCGCCTCACGACGCTCAAGGTCGAGGAACCGCCAAAGCGTTCGGCGGGCGTGAAGGTCGCGGATGTGGATGAACTGGTCGCCAAGCTGAAGGCATTGGGAGTAGCGGCATGAGCAAGGCACTTGTCTGGGTCGAGCATGACAATGCGTCGGTGAAGGATGCCAGCCTCGCCGCGATCACCGCGGCCGGCAAGCTCGGCGAAGTCCATCTCCTCGTGGCCGGTGCCGGTTGCGGCGCGGTGGCGGAGGAAGCCGCGAAAATCGCTGGTGTCGCCAAGGTGCATCTGGCCGACAACCCCGCATTCGAACATGCGCTGGCGGAAAATGTCGCGCCGCTGATCGTCGACCTGATGGGTCACCACGATATGTTCGTCGCGCCCGCGACCTCAAACGGCAAGAACATCGCGCCGCGCGTCGCGGCCCTGCTCGATGTCATGCAGATCAGCGACATCCTCTCGGTTGAGAGCGAGGACACTTTCACGCGGCCGACTTATGCTGGCAACGCCATCGCGACCGTGAAGTCGGGCGACGTCAAGAAGGTGATCACCGTGCGCGGCACCGCTTTCGAGAAGGCCGCGCGCGAGGGCGGCAGCGGTTCGGTCGAGGCCGTGGGCACCGGCGGCGACGCGGGCCTGTCGAGCTTCGTCGGCGCGGAAATCGCCAAGTCCGAGCGACCCGAACTGACCAGCGCCAAGATCATCGTGTCGGGCGGTCGCGCCCTCAAGGATGCCGATACCTTCAAGGATGTGATCTTTCCGCTGGCCGACAAGCTGGGCGCCGGAATTGGTGCAAGCCGCGCGGCGGTCGACGCGGGCTATGTCCCCAACGACTATCAGGTTGGCCAGACCGGCAAGATTGTCGCGCCGGAAGTCTATGTCGCGGTCGGCATCTCCGGCGCGATCCAGCACCTTGCCGGCATGAAGGACAGCAAGACGATCATCGCCATCAACAAGGACGAAGACGCACCGATCTTTCAGGTTGCGGATATCGGCCTCGTCGGCGACCTCTACAAGATCGTCCCGGAGCTGATCGAAAAGCTCTGATGTCGCTTAGGCCAGTGCAAAAGGTTGCGCTGGCCTGACGAATAGTTTCTCCTCCGGTTCGGTATCCGAATCGGGGGATCGGAAACGTGCCGGATGCGAGCTTCTGCCTTGATGCCATCGCATCCGCCCGCAACGAGTTGCTGCTTTTTGCCGGTGTGGGCCTGCTGGTCGGCGCGCTGGACGATATCGCCGTCGACCTGATCTACGGCGTGCGCCGGGTCTGGCGCGCGCTGACCGTCTACAGCCGCTATCCCCGCATGACCGCCGACCAGCTGCCGCCGTATCGGCTGGCCGGAACGCTCGCGGTGATGATCCCCGCCTGGGACGAGGGCGACGTGATCGGCGCCATGCTGCGCCATTGCCTCGCCGCCTGGGGTGATGGCGACTATCATCTGTTTGTCGGCACCTATCCCAACGACGTTGGCACGATCGCCGCCGTGGCCGACGTCGCGGCGAACAGCGACAGGGTGACCATCGTCGTGGGCGAACGCCCCGGCCCCACGACCAAGGCCGACTGCCTCAACGCGATCTGGCACGCGATCGAGCGGTGGGAGGCCGCGCGCGGCAGCCCGGCCAAGGCCATCGTCCTCCACGATGCGGAAGATGTGGTGCATCCCGACGCCATCCGCGTGCTGCAGGCGATGGTCGAGCGATTCGCACTCGTCCAGCTCCCCGTACTCCCGCTCACGAGCCGCCACTCGCGCTGGATATCCGGCCATTATTGCGACGAGTTTGCCGAAAGCCATGCCAAGGCGCTGCTCGTGCGGGAGGCGCTGGGGGCCGCCCTCCCGTCAGCGGGCGTCGGCTGCGCCGTGGCGCGCGCGGCGATCGGCGCGCTGGCGGAGGCGCGCGGGGGGCGTCCGTTCGACCCTGACAGCCTGACCGAGGACTATGAGCTTGGCCTGAAAGTCGGCGAATGGGGCGGGCGCGGCGTCCTCATCCGCATGCGCGGCGCCGATGGCAGCCTGGTGGCGACACGGGAATATTTCCCGGAAACGCTCGGCGACGCAGTGCGGCAGAAGGCGCGATGGACAGTCGGCATTGCCCTTGCCGGCTGGGACCGGATGGGCTGGGGCGCGACCATCGCCGAAACCTGGATGCGGCTGCGCGACCGGCGCGCGCTCCTTGCCGCGATCATCCTGCTTGCAGCCTATGCCGGGATATTGTTGACAGCGCCTCTGACGCTTGGCGCCTATTGGGGCTTCTTCGCGCCTCGGCCGCTGTCTCCGGGCGTGTCGACGCTGATCGAGGTCAACGGCCTGTTCCTGCTGTGGCGCGTCGTCATCCGCGCCCTTTTCGTGGGCCGGGCCTATGGGTGGGCGGAGGCGGCCCGCTCAGCGCCAAGGCTGGTGGTCGCCAACATCATCGCGATGATGGCCGCGCGGCGGGCGCTGATGATTTATCTGCGCCTGTGGGGCGGCGCCGTTCTGCGCTGGGACAAGACAGCACACCGCTTCCCCGGCACGGGGCAGGAGGCGGCATGATCCGGGGCCGTCCCGTGCGGTTCGTGGCGTTGCTGCTGGGCGGCTGGACCAGCGTTCGCATAACGTTGCTGGTCGCCGGGCAGACCGGCCCCGTCGTGCCAAGCGGGCCGATGCTCGCCGCTGCTCCGCCCCAAGCAGAAATCCATCGTCGCCTCCGACCCATGGCTGCCGTGAGGCGATCGGCGTTCGTCGCGGGCGCGTCACCGTCGCCGCTCGTCGCCCCCTTGCGCAGCCCGATCCAATCCGGTCGGGCGGGCTGGAGCGCAGGCACCGCCGACCTGCTTCTTCAAGGAGCTCTGGCCTTTGTGAGCACGCCCCGGAGCGGTCTGGCGCTTGGCAGCTATGCGCCTGGCGCAGGCTTTGCGGAAGCCGAGCAGCAACTGCCCTCCGCGCGCGCGCGCGCCGACACCGTCGACCGCTGGCATGGCACCGCATGGATTTTATGGCGACCGGAGGGCCCGGCCACGGCCACGCTCGCGCCCCGGCTCGGGGGATCGCAGGCGGGCGCGCGGGTCGACTATGCGCTGGCCCCCGGCGCATTGGCCTATGGGCGCGTGACAGGCGCGCTCGAACGTCCGGTGGCGGCGGAAGCCGCGGCAGGCGTCGCGCTTCGCCCTGCGCCGTCGCTGCCCGTCAGCATCGGGATCGAACGGCGGCAGGCGCTTTCGGCCGGTGCCCGCAGCGACTTTGCGGCGCTGGTCGCGGGCGGCGTCGACTCGCAGCGCCTCGCGCGCGGACTTTGGATCGACGGCTATGCGCAGGCGGGCGTGGTCGGAACGCGCGCGCGCGACGGCTTCATCGACGGACGCCTCGGGGTCGAGCGCCTGGTGGGTCCGTCCGATCCGACGGGCGGCGGTAGCGGCAGGGCTGCCATCGGTGCGAGCCTGTGGGGCGGCGCACAGCCGGGCGCGGACCGGCTGGACATCGGCCCGCGTGCACGGCTCGACATGACCGTCGCTGGCATGTCGCTGCGCGTCGGCGCAGAATGGCGCGAGCGCATTGCCGGACGCGCGCGCCCGTCATCGGGCTTCGCGCTGGTCGCCGGCGCCGATTTTTAAGCGGCCACGGCGCGGGCCGCCTTCATGTCGCCAAGCTTTGCAGTATAGCTGGACCGCCATGGACCTCTACCTCCCCATCGCCAACCTGTCGGTCAATGCGTTCGTGATCGTCGGCCTGGGCTTTGTCGTCGGCCTGCTGTCGGGAATGTTCGGGGTGGGCGGCGGTTTCCTCACGACGCCGCTACTGATCTTCTACGGCATCCCGCCCACCATCGCGACGGCCTCTTCCGCGACGCAGGTCACCGGCGCGAGCGTGTCGAGCGTCGTCACCCACCTGTCCAGAGGCACCGTCGATCTCAGAATGGGTGCGGTGATGATCGTGGGCGGCCTCATCGGCACCATTGCGGGTGCGGGCATATTCGCGCTCCTCCAACAGCTCGGCCAGACCGACATGGCGATATCGCTGCTCTATGTGGTCCTGCTCGGTTCCATCGGAACGATGATGGGGCGCGAGGCGATCGGCACGCTGGTGGCGGAGCGGCGCGGGGTGGCCCCGGTCGCCCGGAAGCGACGCCATCACCCCATCGTCGCGGCACTGCCGATGCGGTGGCGCTTCCGCGCGTCGGGGCTCTACATTTCGCCGCTGGCGCCGTTCCTGCTCGGCTTCGGTTCGGGTATCATCACCATGCTGATGGGCATTGGCGGCGGCTTCATCCTGGTGCCCGCCATGCTCTATATCCTCGGCATGACGACTCAGGTCGTGATCGGCACCTCCCTGTTCCAGATCCTGTTCGTCACCATGGCGTCGACCATGGTCCACAGCCTCACCACCAAGGCTGTCGATCTTGTGCTCGCCTTCCTCCTTCTGCTGGGCAGCGTGACGGGCGCGCAGGTCGGTGGACGTATCTCCACATCGGTGCGGCCCGAATATCTGCGCGTGGTGCTCGCGTTCATCGTCCTCGTCGTCGCGATCCGGATGGCGCTGGGCCTGGGCTGGCACCCGGACGAGATTTTCAGCGTGGAGTTGGGATGACCGCCGCGCCGTTCGCGTCTTGGCTGCGCGTTCTGCTCGCGCTTCTGCTGCTGCCCCTGCTTTCAGCGGCGGTTACAAAGCCCGTGCTGGTCCCCGATGTCTCGCAACGCTCCGTCGAGATCAAATACAGCTTCACCGGTGCCGAACTGCTCCTGTTCGGGGCGATCCTCTATCCCGGTGGCCGCAAGCCCGACCACCCGGCCGACATTGTCGTCGTCCTGCGCGGGCCGAGCCAGCCGATCACCATGCGCGAGAAGCGCAAGATCGCCGGCATCTGGGTCAATGCCGACGCGGCGAAATTCCGCACCGCGCCGAGTTTCTACGCCATTGCCTCGTCGCGCCCCATAGCAAAGCTGGTCGACGAGCGGACAGCGGCGATTTACGAACTGGGCCTCGACAAGCTCCAGCTCTCGCCCGCGTCGCTCAACAGCGGCCCGGAGATCACCCGCTTCGCCGAGGGTCTCAACGACCTCAGGGAACGCAGCGGCCTCTATGTCGAGGCGGAGGGCACGGTGCGCCTGACCGACGGTGTCCTCTATCGCGCGACGCTGCCGCTCTCGGCCCGCGCGATCGTGGGCACCTACACGGCCGAAACCTTCCTCATACAGGACGGGCGGGTGGTTGCCGCCGCCGTGCGCGAGATCGCCGTGCAGAAATCGGGCTTCGAGCGGTTCATCGGGCAGTTCTCCCAGCAGGAACCGCTGTTCTACGGGCTCGTCGCCATCGCGATGGCGATGGGCCTCGGCCTGTTCGCGGGCTGGGTGGCCCGGCATATCTGAAGATTTAGGCGGCAACCTCATCTTTACAGGATCGGAATAAAGTGGGCCGGTAGTCCTCCGGCAGAAAGCAGTTGTCATGAACATGATGTCGAGCCTTGACGTCGAACATGCGACCCCGACATCAGCCCCGCGCGGCTTTGCGCATGTTCAGGCCGCGCTGCATGCGCTCGGCGTCGTTGCGGAGGTGCATGGCGGCAGCGCCAAGGTGCTGATCGACATCGAAGCCATGGACATGTTCAGCCATGCCACGGACAGCGCGGTGGCGCAGGCCGGGCATGTCGGCAGTCACGTCAAGATCTGCTCCGGCGATCGCTGGATCGTCGGCTCCGTGCGCGACCTCGTCATCGACCGGCGCAGCACCAGCCACATCATCGCGACCGTCGACTTCATGGGCGAGGGCAGTCAGGAAGCCGCAGGCACCGGCCTTGGCGCCTTCCGCCGCGGCATCACCCATTTCCCCGTGCCGGGTATGGACATCTATCCTGTTACCGAAGGCGACCTCGACGCGATCTACGCCCCCGGTCATCATGCCGCCATCGAGCTGGGCACCGTCTATGGCACCCGATCGACGCGCGCCGCGCTGCTGGTCGACAGCTTCCTGGGCCGCCACTTCGCGCTGCTGGGATCGACCGGCACCGGCAAGTCGACCGCCGCCGCGCTCATCCTCCACCGCATCTGCCAGATGTCGACCGAGGGCCATATCGTGATGATCGACCCGCATGGAGAATATGGCGCGGCGTTCCAGAGCAATGGCGAACTGTTCGACACCGGCAACCTCGAACTCCCCTACTGGCTGATGAACTTCGAGGAGCATTGCGAGGTGCTGCTCACGAGCCATGGCCCGGAACGGGCGCAGGACGTCGACGTGCTCGCCCGCTGCCTCCTCGCCGCGAGAGCCAAGAGCCGGCTTGCCAGCGAGGTCGGCAGGCTGACGGTCGACACGCCGATCCCCTATCTGCTGTCCGACCTGTCGACGATCATCAACAACGAGATGGGGCGGCTCGACAAGGGCACCGGCACCCTCCCCTATCTGCGCATCAAGAGCCGCCTCGACGAGATCCGCAACGATCCGCGCTACAGCTTCATGTTCTCCGGCATGCTGGTTGCCGACAACATGGCCGCGTTCCTCGCCAAGCTGTTCCGCCTGCCCGCCAATGGCAGGCCGATCTCCGTGATCGACGTGTCCAGCGTGCCGTCCGAAATCACCCATGTGGTCGTCTCGGTGCTGGCGCGGCTGGTGTTCGACTTCGCGCTCTGGTCGCGGCAGGAGCAGCAGAAGCCCATCCTCCTCGTCTGCGAGGAAGCGCATCGCTACATCCCGGCGGGCGAGCACGGCCAGGGGCAGGCGGTGCGCCGCATCCTCGAGCGGATCGCCAAGGAGGGCCGCAAATACGGCGTCTCCCTCGGCCTCATCACCCAGCGCCCGTCCGACCTCGCCGAGGGCGTGCTCTCCCAGTGCGGCACGATCATCTCGATGCGGCTCAACAACGAGCGCGATCAGCATTATGTCAAGGCCGCCATGCCGGAGGGCGCGCGCGGTTTCCTCGACGCCATCCCCGCGCTGCGCAACCGCGAGTGCATCGTGTGCGGCGAGGGCGTCTCCATCCCCCAGCGGGTCAATCTCGACAATCTCGACGAGGCGCTACGGCCCGCATCGGCGGACCCCGTCTTCTCCGATCAGTGGCGCCGCACCGGCGGCGAGGCGGACATCCTCCTCCGGACCATCGACCGCTGGCGCCACGGCGGGCGCTGATCCCGCCAAAGGTTACAAAGGTTACAGGGTAAAGCGGAAAAGCTTTCGCTCGGAACCGGCCACCGCCTGGCCCGGCCCCACCATTCCGCCTGTGTCGCTGCTGCTCATACGAGGGACCATAGCCCCGGACGGGGGTGTAGGACAGGCCCGACGCAGCGCCTCAACCCAGCCGCGCCAGCGCCGCCGCGAGCCGCTCCGCCTCCGCCGATTTCTCGGCATGGTCGGCGCGCGCCTTTTCGACCGCCTCGGGCTTGGCCTTTTCGACGAAGGCGGGGTTGGACAGGCGCCCTTCGAGCGACTTCGCCTCTTTCGCCGCCGCTTCCATCGCCTTGGTCAGGCGCGCCTTTTCGGCGTCGATGTCGATGATGCC
>CAZGVX010000021.1:19289-31281 GCA_964529225.1 uncultured Sphingobium sp. | reverse complement strand
TCCTGCGTGTGCATGATGTGGCGGAGAGCGTCCAGGCGATCCGCGTCTGGCGAGGCCTGCGCGACGGGGCGCTGAGCGCGGTCCTTTGACCGGCTGGTTCAAAGGTCTTATGGCCCCGCCCATGAACACCAAACAGGCATCCGAACGCTACGCGCCTGATGCGGCGCTCCTCGCCAAGGCCGACACGCTGACCGAGGCGCTGCCCTATATGCAGCGCCACGCGGGCAAGACCTTCGTCATCAAATATGGCGGTCATGCCATGGGCGATCCGGAGCTTGCCCGCGACTTCGCCGAGGATGTCGTCCTCATGAAGATGGTCGGCATCAACCCCGTCGTCGTGCATGGCGGGGGGCCGCAGATCGGCTCCATGCTGAAACGCCTCGGCGTCGAGAGCCGCTTCGTCGACGGGCTGCGCGTCACCGATGCAGAGACGGCGCAGATCGCCGAGATGGTGCTGGCCGGCAGCATCAACAAGGAGATCGTTGGCTGGATCGGTCAGGCGGGCGGCCGGGCAGTCGGCATATCGGGCAAGGATGCGGGCCTCGTCACCGCCGAGAAGGTCGGCGGCAAGCGCGAGGCTGACCCGCTCCAGGGCATAGAGCGCCACGTGGACCTGGGCTTCGTGGGCGAGCCGGTGGCGGTCGACACGCGCATCCTCCATTCCCTTTCGGCGGATGGCATCATCCCGGTGGTGGCCCCGATCGCCACCGGCGCGGATGGGCACACCTACAACATCAATGCCGACACCATGGCGGGCGCGATCGCGGCGGCGCTGGGTGCGACGCGCTTCTTCCTGCTGACCGACGTGCCTGGCGTGCTCGACAAGGAGAGCCGCCTCCTGACCGATCTCAACCCGGTCGACATCACCCGCCTGAAAGGCGACGGCACGATCTCCGGCGGCATGATCCCCAAGCTCGACACCTGCCTGCATGCGGTCGAGGGCGGGGTGGAGGCGGCGGTGGTGCTCGACGGGCGCATACCCCATGTGATGCTCCTCGAGGTGTTTACCGACCGTGGCGCAGGGACGCTGATCCGCGCCTGACGTGCCGCCCTTGTCGGCGGTGGCCGGCATGGGCTAAACGGGGCGACGACCCTGCATCTGATCGGAGAAACCATGGGCTGCGCCTTTGTCGACGTGCTGTCGATCATCCTGACGACCGCACAATGGATCATCATCATTCAGGCGATCCTGAGCTGGCTCATTGCGTTCAACGTGATCAACCTGTCCAACGATGTCGTGCGGCAGGGCCTTTATGTGCTCGAGCGGATGACCGAGCCCATGTATCGCCCGATCCGGCGTATCATGCCTGATCTCGGCGCGCTTGACCTGTCGCCCATGGTCGTGCTGCTCATCATCATCTTCATCGACCGCAGTCTGGCCAACAGCTTCCCCTACTGCCTGTGAGTGTCTGGCGGCAGGACGGCCATGCCCTCCTGCTCTCGGTGCGGCTGACGCCGCGCGCGGCGCGGGAGGCGCTCGGCGGGCATTTCACCGACGCTGACGGGCGGCACTGGCTGAGCGTCTCGGTCTCGGCGCCGCCGGACAAGGGCCGGGCGAACGCGGCTTTGATCGAACGCATGGCAAAGGCGCTCAAAGTGCCTTCATCCTCGATTTCGCTGGAGGCGGGCGATACCAGCCGGTTAAAGCGGTTGCGGCTCGCGCGCTTCGACAGCGCCACGTTGGAAGCTTTGGACAGATTGGCGGGTGTGACATGACGATCGGCAAGATCATCGACGGCAAGGCGTTTGCGGAAGGGCTGCGCGGGGACGTCGCGCTGGGGGTTGCGGACTTCGTCGCCGCCACGGGCCGCGCGCCCGGTCTTGCCGTGGTGCTGGTGGGCGACGATCCTGCGAGCGCCGTCTATGTGCGCAACAAGGCGCGGATGACCGCCGCCGCCGCCATGGAGAGCTTCGAGTTCCGCCGCCCCGCCACCATCTCGCAGGAGGAACTGCTCGAGCTGGTCGAGGAACTCAACGGCGATCCAAGGGTCGATGGCATCCTCGTCCAGCTTCCGCTACCCGATCACATTGACGCGCAGGCCGTCATTGCGGCCATCGACCCTGCGAAGGATGTCGACGGGTTCCACACGACCAATGCCGGTCGGCTGGCCGTTGGCCTGCCCGCGCTCATCCCCTGCACGCCGCTTGGCTGCCTGATGCTGCTGAAGGACGAGCTTGGCGACCTCAGCGGGCTGGAGGCGGTGATCGTTGGCCGCTCCAATATCGTGGGCAAGCCTATGGCGGCGTTGCTGCTGGCGGAGAGCTGCACCGTGACGATCGCGCACAGCCGCACCCGCGACCTTGCCAGTGTCGTTCATCGGGCGGACATCGTCGTTGCGGCAGTGGGCCGCCCCGAGATGATCAAGGGTGAATGGATCAAGCCGGGCGCTGTGGTGATCGACGTGGGCATCAACCGCGTGGCGGCCGACGAGGAGGGCAAGACGCGCCTCGTTGGCGATGTCGCGACGGCCGAAGCGATCAGCCATGTCCGGGCAATCACGCCGGTGCCGGGCGGCGTCGGGCCGATGACCATCGCCGTCCTGCTGCGCAATACGCTGGTTGCTGCCTGCGCGCGCGCGGGCCTTGCCTTGCCAGCCGGGCTTTGATGCGGCCCCTCGCGGTCACTGCCCTTATTTTCGCGCTGGCCGCCGGCCCTGCGGCCGCACAACGCGATGCCCCTCGTGGCCCCGTTGGCGGGCCGAATGCCGGACCACCGGGCGGCTATGCCGATCCCAGCGCCATCGTCTCGGCGGTGCTTGCGCTGAACAGCGAGGCGACCGAACGCGGCGAGCGGGAGGCGCTGCGCCGGGCGGCGACGAAGGACGCGATCCTGTTCACGCCGCAGCCCGTCAATGCCCGGCGTTGGCTCAAGGGGCGCGGTGGGCCGTCGCGGCCGCAACGCCGGCAGGTGGACAGCGTCACCATCACCTGCGATGGCAGCTATGGTCTGGCGAGCGGCGGGGACGGGCGCGGCGGACGCTATGCGATGCTGTGGCGCCGGGAGGTGCAGGGCCGCCATGCCTGGCTGATGACCGCGCAATTGCCTTCCCTTGCCGACAGTCCGCCTCGCACGCCCGACGCAGGCGACGTGGCGGAGATACGCGCCGCTGTGGCCGACTGCGCTGGCCCCAGAGGCCCCGGTCCCGGCGACAGGCCCGGAACACAGGGCAAACAGCCGTCTGACCGGGGCGATCTGATCCCTGATCCGCCAGTGGCGGAGGGCGCGGGGCAATCGGCCGATGGCTCGCTCAAATGGCGCTGGTGGCGAAGCGGCGAGGCGGGCTGGTCGCTGGAAGTGTCGGCGCTGCTGGGCGGCGCGTGGCAGGTTCTGGTGAAAGACGCCGTGGTGCCCCAGCCATGATGGAGCTGTTCGCCTCGGCCTTCATCAGCTTCTTCGTGGTGATCGACCCGCCGGGCTGCGCCCCGATCTTCGCGAGCATGACCACCGCCGCCACCCCTGCGGAGCGTCGGGCCATGGCGGTGCGCGCGGTCGTGGTCGCCGCCGCGATCCTGCTGTTCTTCGCCATTGCCGGACTGTCGCTGCTCGACGCCCTTGGCATCGGCCTCGACGCCTTTCGCATCGCGGGCGGGATCATGCTGTTCTTCATCGCGCTGGAGATGGTCTTCGAGCGGCGCACCGAGCGGCGGGAGGAGCGCGCGCAGAAAGTGATGGAGCAGCCGGAGGCGGAGGATATCTCGGTCTTCCCCATGGCCATGCCGATGATTGCGGGGCCGGGTTCCATCGCCACCGCGATGCTGCTCACGTCAAAGACCGTCGACATGGCGCAGCAACTGGTCGTGCTGGCGGCGCTCGCCGTCAATCTCGTGCTGATGCTCGGCGCATTGTTGCTGGCCGGGCCGATCATGCGCCTGCTCGGGGCAAGGATTGAGGCGGTTTTCACCCGCCTTCTGGGTGTGCTGCTCGCCGCGCTTGCGGTCCAGTTCGTGATCGACGGGGTCAAGCACGTTATCGCCTGACGGCTGGGCGGTCCCGTAATCGCGGGGTCTTCACAGGCGGCGCGAAACCGCTAGGCTTGGGCGCTCCAATGCACGAGGGCTCATGACCGCCAACAGCTTGCCGCACGGTGACAGCGCCGGAACCATCATCGGCCACCCCAGGGGCCTGTTCGTCCTGTTCTTCGCCGAGATGTGGGAGCGTTTCTCCTACTATGGCATGCGGGCGCTGCTGATCTTCTACCTCACGAAATGGTGGCTGTTCGACGACGCCAAGGCGAACCTGATCTACGGCGCCTATACCAGCCTCGCCTACATCACGCCGATGCTTGGCGGCTATCTTGCCGACCGCTGGCTCGGGCAGAGGAAGGCGGTGCAGTTCGGCGCGGTGCTCCTCACCATCGGTCATTGCCTGATGGCGTTCGAGGGAACGCCGGGGGGCCACAGCGTCAACCCGGCGGTAAATGTGTTCTGGCTCGCGCTCGCGTTCATCATCGTGGGATCGGGCTTCCTCAAGGCCAATATCTCGGTGATCGTGGGGCAGCTCTATCCAATGACCGACGTGCGGCGGGACAGCGCCTATACGATCTTCTATGTGGGGGTGAATCTCGGCGCGTTCGTTGGCACGATCATCGCGGGCTGGCTCGGTGAGACCTATGGCTGGCGCTACGGCTTCGGCGCGGCGGGCATCGGCATGCTGCTGGGGCTCGTCGTGTTCGTCCGGGGTCGGGGGATGCTGCTCGGGCGGGGCGAGGCGCCGGACCCGGCGCTGCTGGCGCGCAAGCGGGCAGGGCTGGCTGTCGAGAACTGGCTCTATTTCCTCGGATTTGCCGCCATTGGCGTGGTCTGGCTGCTGATCCAGCTTCAGGATCTTGTCGGCACGCTGATGCTGTTGGCGGGGGCGGGGCTCCTCGCCTATGTCGCCTATGAGGCTGTCACCAAGCTGGAAAGGGATGCGCGAGACCGGATTTTCGTGATCCTGTTCCTCATCCTGCTGAACCCGATCTTCTGGGGCCTGTTCGAGCAGGCGGGCGGATCGCTCAACATCTTCACCGACCGGCATGTGGACAGGACTATGCTCGGCATGGAGGTCAACGCCTCGATCTTCCAGGCGGTCAATCCCTTCTTCATCATGACGCTCGGCCCGCTGTTCGCGATCCTGTGGACGTTTCTGGGCCGCAAAGGATGGGAACCGTCGACGCCGGCCAAGTTCGGGCTCGCGATCGTGCAGGTGGGGCTTTCCTTCCTCGTGCTCGTCTGGGGCGCGCGGGCCGTGGGCACGGAGATCGCAACGCCGGTGTCGCTGATCTTCTTCCTCTATTTCCTCCAGACGACCGGCGAGCTGTGCCTCTCGCCCGTCGGCCTGTCGGCGATGAACCGGCTTGCGCCAAAATATATGGCGAGCCTCATCATGGGCGCCTGGTTCTTCGGCACCGCCGGCGGCCAATTCGTCGCCGGCAAGATCGGCGAAATGACCGGCGGCGAGGACGGCGCGGCGACCAAGGCGAGCACGCTTGCCATCTATGACCAGATCGGCTGGCTGGGCGTTGGCGTCGGCGTCGTGGTGCTGGCGCTCGCGCCCTTCGTGAAACGCCTCATGCATCTCGACACGCTGCGCGACGAGGAGACGGTGGCTGCGGGAGATCCGATCCCGCCGACCGTCGATCATGCGCCCGCGCCGCGTCCTGCCGCTTGAGGTCGGTCTTCGCGCCGGTCTATAGGTCCGGCATCGAAGGCAGGATGGGACAGGCAATGGCGAGACGCTATTTCGGAACGGACGGGATCAGGGGCCGCACCAACGCCGCGCCGATGACCGCCGCCATGGCCATGCGGGTCGGGATGGCGGCGGGGCGGCACTTTCTGCGCGGCGACCATCGCCACCGCGTCGTCATCGGCAAGGACACGCGCCTGTCGGGCTACATGATCGAGAACGCGCTGGTCGCCGGCTTCACCAGCGTCGGGATGGATGTGGTCCAGTTCGGCCCCATTCCGACGCCTGCAATCGGCATGCTGACCCGTTCGATGCGCGCCGACCTCGGCGTCATGATCTCGGCCAGCCACAATCCGTTCGAGGACAATGGCATCAAGCTGTTCGGACCGGACGGGTTCAAGCTCTCCGACGAGGACGAACTGACCATCGAGGCGCTGCTGGATGCCGAGCCGGTGCTCGCCGAGCCGTCGAAGATCGGTCGTGCCCGCCGGGTCGAGGATGCGCGGGGCCGCTATATCCACGCCGTCAAGTCGAGCTTTCCCGCCCATCTGCGTCTCGATGGTCTGCGCATCGTCGTCGACTGCGCCAATGGCGCTGCCTATCAGACGGCCCCTTCCGCCTTCTGGGAGCTGGGCGCGGATATCGTCGCCATCGGCGTCACGCCCAACGGCACCAACATCAACGATGGCTGCGGATCGACCGCGCCGATGCTGCTGCGCGAAACGGTGGTGTCGGCGGGTGCGGACATCGGCATCGCGCTCGATGGCGATGCCGATCGCGTGATCGTCGTGGACGAGCAGGGCCAGATCATCGACGGCGATCAGATCATGGCGCTGATCGCGCTCGACTGGGCTGCCAAGGGCCTGCTCAAGGGCGGCGGGCTGGTTGCGACGGTCATGTCCAATCTCGGGCTCGAGCGCCTGCTGGCGAGCCATGGCATCGCGCTTGAACGCACCAAGGTCGGCGACCGCTATGTGCTCGAACGGATGCGCGAGGGCGGCTTCAACGTTGGCGGCGAGCAGTCGGGGCACATGATCCTGACCGACCATGCCACGACCGGCGACGGCACCATCGCCGCGCTGCAGGTGCTGGCGGCGCTGGTCGAGAGCGGGCGCCCGGCGAGCGAGGTGCTGCGCAAGTTCGAGCCGGTGCCCCAGTTGCTCCGCAACGTGCGCTTTGCGGGCGGCAAGCCGCTGGAGCATGAGGAGGTGAAACGCACCATTGCCGATGTCGAGCGCGAGCTGGATGGCGCGGGGCGGCTCGTCATCCGCCCGTCCGGCACCGAGCCCGTCATCCGCGTGATGGCGGAGGGCGACGACGCCGGGCAGGTCCACGACGCGGTTTCGCGCATCTGCGCGGCGGTCGAGCGGGTGGCCGCCTGATGCTGGAGATGCGGCCCGATTGCGAGCGTTGCGGCCTGGATTTGCCCGCCGACCAGGGCGGGGCGTTCATCTGCTCGTTCGAGTGCACTTTTTGCGCCGCATGCACCGATGCGCTCGACGATCGCTGCCCCAATTGCGGCGGCGAACTGCTCGACCGCCCGGCGCGGGTGGGCGCGGCGCTGAAAAACAATCCCGCCTCCACGACCCGCCACTTCAAGGGATGAGGCGCGCCGCGATCGCCATTCAGTCGAATCCGGCAAAGCGCCTCGCGATGACCGGATCCAACGCCTGCGCCGCTGCGATGTCCTCGTCGCCGGACGCGACTTGTCCGATCGCCTTGCGGGTCAGACCGCGCAGATAAAGGGAGCTGGGCAGGTTCGGGATGGCGGCCAATGCGCCATCGAAATCGGACAGTGCGCCAGCATAGTCCCTGAGCCGGAATTTGACCATGGCGCGGCTGTCGAGATAGGCTGGCGTCCTGCCATCGCGACGGATCGCATCGTCGCAGTCGTCAAGCGCCTTGTCGAGCGACACATTGGCCAGACCACGCCACCAGCAGCGGGCATTGAGGAGGCTGCCGAGAGCCTTGTCCTGGCGATGCAGGGCAATGATCCTGTCGATCAGCGCCAGGGCCCGGTCCGGTCGGTTTGCGCGCTCGAAAAGCGACAGCAGGGCCATATTGTCGAGCGAGCCGGGCGGCGTGAGGCTGACGGCGGTTTCCGCGTCGGCCAGCGCGCCTGCGACGTCGCCGGTCGCAATTCTCTCGAACGCGCGGGCGACAATGAGGTCGCGGTCACGCGGCGCGATCCTGAGGGCGGCGTCGATGTCGCGCCGCGCCGCGACCAGCTGGCCGCTCTGGGCATAGGCGTTGGCGCGATCCTTGAGATAGGCCGGACTATTTGGTTCGAGGCGCAATGCCTCGCTGAGATCGGCGATTGCCCCGGTCCAGTCCCTGCGCACCGCCCGCGCATTGCCGCGGCGCGCGAAGCCGTTCGCGTCGGTCGGATCGGCGACGCTGTCGTCTCCGCCCATGTTGACGTGGCGCGTTTCCCGTCGTCCCACTTCCCCGTCCGTCGAAAGCGAGAAGATCGGCCCGCCATTATAGGTGAAATAGATGCGCCCCTGGCTGCGTGAGACGAAGATATGATGCGCGAGGAAGAAATCGGCGCCGAGAATGACATCGGTTTCGCTCGCGCCCAGCCCGTCGTCGATCACGCGGATCGGCGTGTTCTGGATCGTCTCCCCGCCCAGTTTGAAACTGTCGAGCCGCACGATCCAGCTTTGACGGCTCCGGGTGCCGATGCCGGACATGTTCGCGGAGGCGACGACATCCGGTGCCGTCATGTCGATGCCAAGCGATCTCGCCGCCCGTAGCGACAGTATCGAGGTCGGCGCGCCGGTATCGAACAGAATGCGGACTTTGCGGCCGTTGATTGCGCCGTCGGCATTGATATGGCGGTTGCGCCTGTCCGAGGACTCTTTGAGATCGGCGACGGAGATGGTTCTGTCGCCAGCCCAGTAGGCGAGGTTCGCCTTCTGGCAGTCCTTTGGATCGACGAGCTGGACCAGCCCGTTTGCCAGATCATACTCCGTGTCGGCCGCGGCCAGGAAGTTCAGGCCGATAAGCCCGTTGCCGGCATCGCTGCCGCCCACGAAGAAATCGACGTCGCTGATTGTGTGCCCGGCAAGACCGAACGACTTGATCTTGGTATATTCGGCCGTCGTGCTGCCGCCGATACCGGTGATGTAGAAGCCGAACGCGAGCGGCGAGGTCTTGAGGCCAAGCTCGGCCGCCTTTGCCTTGGACATGATGCTGAAGAAGGCGCCGCTGTCGAGCCAGAAACTCGTCTCCTGCCTGTTGACCGACACCGGCACGCTTGCCCGCAGCCCCTCCATTTTGACCGGCAGCTTGGCCAACACCCGCAGCGCGCATCCCGCCCGCGCAGCGTCGGGCATCGACATTGCCAGCATGAACGGCGCCAGAGCCGCCATCGCCCGGACGAACCGCACCCCGGTCCCTCGCCAGTCGAATCGCATGAAAGCCCCCTGCTGCCCCGACCGGCATGACCAGTTTTCGCTTCGGCCTGTCAATCGGGCTCGCCTCGGCAGCGGCGGGGCGGGGAGGGGAGGGGCAGGGCGCATGGCAGGCTCGACATGCGCGGGCGTCGGGGGCAGGAGTGTCCGCATGACGTCTTCTCCACCCGCCCGCATCCTCGTCATCGCCGGCTCCGACTCCGGGGGCGGGGCGGGCATACAGGCCGACATCAGGACGATCACCGCGCTCGGCGGCCATGCCATGACCGCGATCACCGCGGTCACGGCCCAGAACACGGTGGGCGTGCAGGCGGTCCATCCGGTCCCGGCGGAGATGGTGCTCGCGCAGATCGACAGCGTCGTGAGCGACATCGGCGTCGATGCGGTCAAGATCGGCATGATCGGATCGGCGGCGACAGCACAGGCGGTTGCGGAACGGCTGGAGGCGCTCGCGGGCGTGCCGGTCGTGTTCGATCCGGTGATGATCGCGACCAGCGGCGGACGGCTGGCGGATGGCGAGACGGTCGCCGCGTTCGACCGGCTGATGGCGCGCGCGACGCTGGTGACGCCCAATCTGGATGAGCTGGCGGCGTTGGGCGGGGAGGTGTCCCTGCGCGCCCGTATCGGCGCGCTGTTGATCAAGGGTGGTCATGGCAAGGGCGCGACTGTCACCGACCGGCTGCTGGAAGCTGATGGCGGCGAGCGCCGTTGGGATTTTCCGCGCATCGACAGCACGAACACCCACGGCACCGGCTGCACGCTGGCCAGTGCGATTGCGACCGGGCTGGGGCGGGGCATGGCGCTCGCCGATTCGGTCGAGCGCGCCATCGGCCATGTGCGCGCCGCCATCGCCTCCGGCTATGCGCTGGGGGCCGGGGTCGGTTTCCTCGGGCACGGCGCGCCATGATCGCCGGTATCGACGAGGCGGGCAGGGGGCCGCTCGCCGGGCCGGTGGTCGCGGCGGCGGTGATCCTGTGCAAGCCTCGCCCGGCTGGCCTTGCGGACTCCAAGACGCTCGATGAGCCACGGCGCGACGCGCTCGCCGCCGTCATCCAGCGACGCTGTCACTGGGGAATCGGCGTCGCGAGCGTCGAGGAGATCGACGCGATCAACATTTTTGCCGCAACCATGCTTGCCATGACCCGCGCGGCCATGGCGCTGTGCGAGCGGATCGGCTGCGACCCGCTCGAAATGCTGATCGACGGCAATCTCACGCCCGCCGGGCGCTGTGCCGACTGGCGCTGGCCGGCCCGCGCCATCGTCAAGGGCGATGCGAGCGAGCCGTGCATTTCCGCCGCCTCGATCGTCGCCAAGGCGCATCGCGACGCGATCATGCGCGCGGCCCATGCCCAATGGCCGCATTATGGCTGGGCAGCGAACAAGGGCTATGGCGCGCCTGCGCACCTCGCGGCGCTGCGCGCCCATGGTCCGAGCCCGCTCCACCGGCGCAGCTTCGCGCCGGTGGCGGCGGCCGCCCGCCTCGTCAGAGGATGAGGTCGCCCTTCGTCAGCGTATCGACCCCGAGCAGCAGGATCTGGAAATCAGCCAGCCCGTCGCCGTCGACATCGCCCGACAGCATGCCGTCCTCACCGCTTGCGGCAAAGCGGAGCTGCCCCTCGACATGGCCGAATGCGCCGCCGCCGATGAACGTGAACGCCTGATTGCCGCTTTTACCGGCCTTGGCGTCGATGAGGTGCAGGTCTATCCTGTCATTTTCGATGGACGAGAAGTCCGTGATCGTATCGACCAGCGCCAGACCGTCGGCCAGCACAGTTTCGTCGAGGGTGAACTTGTCCTTGTCCGCGCCGCCCGTCAGGCTGTCCGCGCCGCGACCGCCGTTCAGTACGTCATCGCCCGCGCCGCCGAATAGCGTGTTCATGCCGTCATTGCCGATAAGGCTGTTGTTGCGCTCGTTGCCGGTGATCGACAGATCGAGCCCGCCGGTCAGTTCGCCATCCTCGACATAGGCGGCGAGGGTGAAACCGGCGATGGCGGACGCCATCCTGTCATGCGCGCCGCCACCGGCGACCTCAACCACCGCGTCCGTGCCGTCGACATGATAGACGTCGTTGCCCTTCCCGCCGTAGAAGGTGTCGGCATAAGCGCCGCCCGTGAAACTGTCGGCATTTCCAGTGCCATAGATCGACATTGGCTCGTCCGCGTCCAGCACGGTAATGTGCAGGGTCTGTTCGTCGAACAGGCCGCCCGCTGTCGTCGCTCTCACCGTGACATCATAGACATTGTCCCGGTCGGCATCGCTCGCGTGCTCGAAATCCGGCGCGGAGCGGAAGGTCAAAGCGCCCGCGCCGCTGATCGTGAAGCGGCTGGCGTCGGCACCGGACAGGCTAAAGTTGCGCGTGCCCTCGGCAATGATGGTCGTCACGGCCGTCAGATTTTCGTCAAGTGCAATGGCCGCGCTGTCGCCGCCGCCATTGGACCTGATAATGGGGGCGACATTGTCGTAGGGATCGTCAAGGACGTGCACGCGAACCAGCTGCTCGTCATAGGCACTGAAGCTCTCGTCGATCGCGCGAACGTAGAACTCGTAGATGTTGTTGCCGTTTTCGTCGCGAGGGTTTTCGAAATTGGCATTGAATAGATGGCTGTAAAATTTGCCATTATTATATTCAAAATAGGAGAAATATTCTTCATCCGCGCCGCCGGAAATTTCATAACGGATATCGTCTCCATCGGCATCGGCGGCAACCAAGTCGAATGTGAAATCGCTGAAATATTGAGGCACTTCGAAAACGGAGATGTCCACGGTGCCACCGCCATTGGAGGTAATCTCGGGCGCATGATTGTCCGCGCTGACCGGGTGCTGGAGAATGTCCAGCATCTGCCCCGAAGCGTCGAACAGCTGAACGCCGCCATCCCAGCGCACGACGAATGTGCCATCGTTCAGCGCCGT
>CAZGVX010000021.1:0-19189 GCA_964529225.1 uncultured Sphingobium sp. | reverse complement strand
ACCGCCACCGTGGCGCCGTCCTGGTCGCCCGCGCCGGTGGTGTTGACGACAAATGCGTCGCCGATCGCCGCGCCGCCTGCGTCGAACAGCTGCGCCAGAACCGCGCTGCCATCGCCGTCAATGGTCGAATCCGTCGACGTCCACACCCTGACCAGATTGCCGTTGGTCAGCGTCGCCTCGGTCAGAAGCTGGCGCTGATCGTACGTGTAGGAACTGGTTTCTTCCGGATAGAGCGCCATGACTGATCCCTGTTAACCTGAATGGAAATGAGGGTGCCCTATAGGTGCCGTGTGACCCGGGCGCGTCGGACGGATGACATGGGCATGACAATGCGGATGCTTTACCGCGCCTTCATTCCCACCGCCTAAGGCGAACTTCTATGCGCAGGATCATCACCGTCTTTGGTACGCGGCCGGAAGCGATCAAGATGTTTCCCGTGGTCCACGCCCTGCGCGCCCGGCCGGAGATCGACACGCGCGTCCTCGTCACCGCCCAGCATCGCGCGCTGCTCGATCAGGTGCTGGCGATCGCGGGGATCGCGCCGGACATCGACCTTGACGTGATGGCGCCCGGCCAGTCGCTCGATGCGCTCACGGCCCGGCTCATCACCGCGCTTGGGCAGGCGTTCGATGCCGAAAAGCCCGACCGCATCGTCGTGCATGGCGACACGCTGACGACGATGGTCGCCAGCCTCGCGGCCTATTATCGCAAGATCCCTGTCGCGCATGTCGAGGCGGGCCTGCGCTCCGGCGACATCCATCATCCCTGGCCGGAGGAGGTGAACCGGCGGGTCGTCGCCTGCATCGCCGATCTGCACTTCGCGCCGACCGAGGCCGCCGCCGCGGCCCTGCGCGCGGAAAATCGCGACCCTGCGTCCATCCACGTCACCGGCAACACCGTGATCGACGCCCTGCTGGCAACGCGCGCGCGGCTGGCGCAGGCGCCCGGCCTGGCGGCCTCGTTCGGGTCCGTCGCCGACCGGGTGGCGGGCAAGCGGGTGATCGCCGTCACCAGCCATCGGCGCGAGAATTTCGGGGAAGGCATGGCCGCGATTGCGGGTGCCATTGCCGACATTGCCGCGCGCCCCGATGTGGCGATCGTGTTTCCCGTCCATCCCAATCCCAATGTGCGCGCGGTCATGGAGCGGGCGCTTGGCGGCCTTGCGAACGTCCATCTGATCGAGCCGCTCGATTATCCCGGCTTCGTGTCGCTGCTTGATGCCAGCGAGATTGTGCTGACCGACAGCGGCGGCGTGCAGGAGGAGGCGCCTTCGCTTGGCAGGCCCGTGCTCGTGATGCGCGAAACGACCGAACGGCCGGAGGGGGTGGCGGCTGGCACGGCCAGGCTCGTTGGCACCGATCGCGTCCGCATCGTGTCGGAGCTGACGCGCCTGCTTGATGATCGCTCGGCCTATGAGGCGATGGCGCGGGCCCATAATCCCTTCGGCGATGGTCATGCGGCGGAGCGGATCGCGGAGGTGATTGCCGCCGTTACCGCACGCGCCTGACCGACCGGACGAGGTCGAAACCGCCGGGGCGACAGTCCGCACTGTCCTACGGCCCCGGCTTCGTGCGATGCGCGGCCTATGCGAAGCAGACAGTATTCAGCGCGGGCGAAGCCGTCGGTGGCCATGCAAGGCCGGTCCGCGCGGGTCAGGGATGACAGAACATATGTTTACCCCGTAACCTTTGTCACTTTTGGCGCGGCGCGCGCGGCGACCCTTCAAACCGAATCTTCAGTTTTCCGCGCCACAAGCAGTCCTGACCCATGCCTTTTGCTCAGGATCGCGCCATGCCCGTCGACACCTCTCCCACCGTCTGTGTCATCGGCCTCGGCTATATCGGCCTGCCGACCGCCGCGCTGATTGCGCGTGCGGGGTTGCGGGTGCTGGGCGTCGACGTGTCCGCCCATATTGTCGAGACGGTCAATTCCGGCCGCATCCATATCGAGGAAGTCGATCTCGACGGACTGGTGCAGGGCGTCGTCTCGCGCGGCCTGCTGCGCGCGTCGCTCAGCGTCGAACCGGCTGACGTGTTCGTCATCGCTGTGCCGACGCCCGCGGACGAGCATACGCATGCCCCGGATGTCAGCTATATTCTCGCCGCCGCCCGGACTATCGCGCCCGTGCTGAAGCGCGGCGACACGGTGATCCTTGAGTCCACATCGCCGGTCGGGACGACAGAGGCGCTGCGCGACGAGCTGCAGCGGATGCGCCCCGATCTTGTCATGCCCGGCCTGCCGGGTAATGGGGCGGAGATCGCGATCGCCTACTGCCCGGAGCGGGTTCTGCCCGGCCGCATCCTCGTCGAGCTTATCGACAATGATCGCTGCATCGGCGGCATTACCCCCCGGTGCGCCCGCAAGGCCCTGGGTTTCTACCGCCGCTTCGTGCGCGGCGCATGCGTCACGACCACGGCGCGCGCCGCCGAGATGGTGAAGCTCGTCGAGAACAGCTATCGCGACGTCAACATTGCCTTTGCGAACGAGCTGTCCGTGATCGCGGACGGCATGGGCATCGACGTGTGGGATGTGATCCGCCTCGCCAACCGTCACCCGCGGGTCAACATCCTCCAGCCCGGACCCGGCGTCGGCGGTCACTGCATCGCGGTCGACCCATGGTTTCTGGTGCATGGCGACCCGGTCAACAGCCGCCTCATCCGCACCGCGCGGCAGGTGAACGACGCCAAGACGGCCTATGTGATCGAGGCCGCGAGCCGCCTCATCGACACGGTGCCGGGTGCGCCGATCGCCTGCCTCGGCCTCGCCTTCAAGCCCAATATCGACGACTTCAGGGAAAGTCCGGCGGTGCGTGTGGCGCGCGCGCTCGTCGACCGCTATGGCGCGCGGGTCCGCCTTGTCGAGCCCCATGCGCGCGGCCTGCCGCTGGAGTTCGCCGGCACGCCCGCGCGGCTGATCGACATCGAGGAGGCGATCGAGACCTGCCCGGTCTTCGTGGTGCTCGTCGATCATGATATTTTCCGGTCGGTGCCGGTGGACGAGCGCGCGGACAAGATCGTCTATGACAGCCGGGGGCTCTGGCCGGATCAGCCGCGCGCTGCGGATGTCACCGCACCGCTGCGCCGGGCGGGCTAGGCGCTGCTGATCCGCGACACCTAAACCGGGACAGTGTAACGCGATTGGCGTTGACGGCCTCAGGCTTGCCGCCTAGGCGCGCGGCTCATGGGTCGGCGCATGACATATTCGCGGGAGGTGGCGCGGCTGCGCCTCTATGCGCTGACGATCTGCCTCGACCTCGCCGTCCTGGCGGTGGCCTTCATCGCAGCGAACCTGATTGTCCTCAACGACATCGTCGGCGAGCCCGGCAAGCCCCATGGTCTTGTCATGTTCGCCATGATCGGGCCGGTTTACGCCCTGCTTGCGGTCAATGGCGGCGTCTATGGACTACAGATGATCGGCAGAGGCGGGCTGTCGGGGTGGCGCGCGCTGCTGGCGCTGGCGCAGGCCGCCGTGCTGGTCCTCATCATCGTCTACTTCAGCAAGATTGCCGAGCAGCTATCCCGCCTGACGTTCCTCGTCGGCCTGATCCTGGCCGCTGTCGGCCTGAAGGTCATCCACCGCGTCGGCGACCACATCGCCCGCGCCATCGTGGGAGAGACGCCGCGCCTTACGGTGCTGATCGTTGACGGCCTGCCTTATGAAAGCGATGCGCCGGCGGAGGTCATCGACGCTGTCGCGCTCGGGCTCGACCCGACCAGCCACGACGCCGACATGGCCGCGCGTCTCGCCTCCGCCGTGGGTGCTGCCGAGCGGGTGGTGCTGTCCTGCGTGCCGGAACGGATGGCCGCATGGGGCGTGGCGCTTGCCTCCCTCTCGGCGCGGGCCGAGATACTTGTGCCGGAAATGCGCCGCTTCGCGCCCGCCAAGATTGGCAGTTATGACGACCATCCGACGGTCGTGGTGGCGAGCGGGCCGCTGTTGTTTCGCGACCGCATCCTGAAGCGCATCCTCGACATCGCGATTGCCGTGCCCGCGCTCATCGCGCTGTCGCCGCTGCTGATCGCGGCGGCGCTTGCGGTGAAGCTCACCAGCCCCGGCCCGGTGTTCTTTCGGCAGGCCCGGCTTGGCCGGAGCGCGCGGCCCTTCATGATCTACAAGTTCCGGTCGATGCGCAACGACATGGCGGACGCCACCGCCAGCAAGCTGACCCAGCGCAACGATCCGCGCGTGACGCCGGTCGGCGAGTTTCTGCGCCGGACAAGCATTGACGAGCTTCCACAGCTGCTCAACGTGCTGTCGGGCGACATGAGCATTGTCGGGCCGCGACCCCATGCGCCCGCTGCGAAAGCTGCGGATAGTTTGTATTGGGAAGTTGACCATCGCTATTGGGCGAGGCACTGCATCAAACCGGGGATGACGGGGCTCGCGCAGGTGCGCGGGCACAGAGGGCCGACGGACAGGCACGAGGATCTTGTCAACAGACTGCAATCCGATCTTGAGTATGTCACCAACTGGTCGATCTGGCGTGATCTGCGCATCATCGCCGCGACGCTCAGGGTGCTTGCCCACGATAATGCGTTCTAGGCGTCCACGCGATTGACCGCCGCGATTGTGCTTGCGGTCAGTGCGCTGCTGATCGTCTATCCCTTCGCGCTCTATCCGCTGATCCTGCGCGCCTTGCCGATCAGGCCGGTCCAGAAGGGCGGCGCGGATTTCGTGCCGCCGAGCGCCTCGCTCCTGTTCTGCGCCTTTAACGAGGGCAGGGTGATGCCTGCCAAGATCGACAATCTGCGGATGCTGAAGGCGCGTTACCCTTCGCTCGAAATCCTCGCCTATGACGACGGATCGGGGGACGATACCGCCATTCAGCTTGCCGAGGCAGGCGATGTGCTGACACTTGTGACGGGAACGGGCCGATGCGGCAAGGCCCATGGGATGAAACGGCTGGCGGCCATGGCTACAGGCGACGTGTTGATTTTCACCGATGCCAATGTGCAGATCGAGGAGGCGGCGATCGAACGGCTGCTTGGCTATTATGCGGATTCAGGGGTCGGCGGCGTGCTGGGCTCGCTCCATTATGAGGGATCGCGCGTCAGCGGGTCGGCGCTGGTCGGCGGGCTCTACTGGCGTATCGAGGAATGGCTGAAGGACGCCGAATCGCGCACTGGCAATGTCATGGGGGCGGACGGGTCGATCTTTTCGGTGCGGCGCGCGCTCTACCCGGATTTCCCGGATGATGTGCTCGACGATCTCGTTGTGTCGATGAGTGTCGTGTTTGCGGGCAAGCGCCTCGTCAAGGCGCGCGACGTCGTCGCCTGGGAGCGGATGGTGTCGGACCGCGATGACGAGGTGCGGCGCAAGGTGCGGATCGCTGGCCGCAGCTGGCTGACGCACAGCTATCTGCGCCCGCGTCTGCGGCGGATGCATGCGCTCGATCGCTTCAAATACACGTCCCGCAAGCTGGTGCGCTGGTTTGGCGGGCTCTGGATCATCACCGGGCTGATGGCGCTCGTCTGGCTGACGGTCGCCACGTCGCACCCCATGGCTTATGCGCTGATAAGCCTGGGTTCGCTGCTCGTTATCGGTGGATATATCAGCAGGCGCGGCCCGCTGGCGGCGGCGATGGACATCGTCATCGCCTATTTCGCGACGCTGCGCGGCATCCTGATGGCGATGCGGGGCGAGCGTTTCACCACCTGGACACCCGCGAAGTCGCGTACATGATCACCGCCGCTCGCCTTGCCAAGGCTGCCGGCAAGCATGTCTCGCGCGCGATCGTGGCGCTGCGTTACGCGTTAGGCGCGAGGCGGAACCGCCATTGCCCGGCGTGCCGCCATGATGTCGTCGGCTTCTTTCGCTATGGCGCGGATGCGGAGTGGGGCTGTCCGCATTGCGCGGCATCCCCCCGCGAACGGCTGATGCACTATCTGTTGGACAGCGGCCGGATCGCCATGCCCGAGGGCGGAGCGGTGCTGCACTGCGCACCCAATGAGGCGAGTCTTGTCGCGCGGTTCCGGGCGGCGGCTGCGACCTATGTCCCCGCCGACATTGATCCGGCCCGTTACCGCGTCGAAGGGATGACGCGCGTAGATCTCATGGCCCTCGCCGATGAGGGGAAGTTCGATCGCATCTACGCCAGCCATGTCATGGAGCATGTGCCGGATGATGCCGTCGTCCTCGGAAATATCGCGCGCGCGCTGGCGCCGGGCGGAGAGGCGTGGCTGATCGTGCCGCTCTGGGATTGGCCGAGCGAGGATGGGTCGCCCGATCTTTCTCCCCAGGAACGGGAGAGGCGGTTCGGCCAGTGGGATCACGTTCGCCAATATGGCCGCGACTTTGCGGAGCGGATTGCTGCTGCCGGCCTCGCAGTCGAGCTGATCGACGCCGCTAGCCTGCCAGAGGCGGACCGCTGGCGTATGGCCCTGGGCGATACGCTGTTCAAGGCAAGGTCGTGCCGCTAGCGCCATCCAGGCGGGGTGGCACAGAGGACGCGCGCGTTCTCGGCCTTGCCAAGCTCGGCAATGTGGCGCTGGCGATGCTGTGGGGCTTTGCCGTCACCTATGTTTTCGTGCGGCTGCTGCCTATCGAGGAATTCCGTGCCTTCCTGTTGCTGGTTGCGTTTGCCAATTTCACGATTTCAGCCGATTTCGGCTTTTCCGGCATCCTTTATGCCCGGCTCCGGCGGCACTGGCTGACCGACGAGGGCAGCGATTTCCAGCCTCGGGAGCTTGGCGCGCTCGCTGCCTTCATGGCGCTGGTGCTTGTCGCGGGCGGACTGGCGATCGGTGCCGCGCTGGCGGCCGGTCTAATCCCCACCCGCTTGCCCGGACTGTTTCTGGCCTTCTATCTCCTCTCGGCACTTAACCTTCTCACATTGCTCGCGAAGCGGGCGCTTGCGGCGGTCGACCGGAACCTGTTCTGGGAGATCATCGACGCGGTCCGTCGGCTGTCGTCGCTCGGCTTGCTGTTTGCGGCGCTTGCGGGCGTGCCGATCCTCCTCTCAACGCTGTTGCAGATCGTCGCGACGCTGGTGGCGCTGGCGATGGCGCTCTGGGGATTGCAGGGCGCGCTCGGAATGCGCGCGCGCACCTGGGTTGCCAGCCCGGCCATGATGATCGCAACGGGCCGGGCGCAGGCCCGCGACATGGGCGCGACAATGGCGCTCACCCTCTCCGATGTCGCGGCTTATAATGCGCCCTATTTCGCACTCGCCCTTGCCACGCGCGATCCGCGCCCGATTCTGGTGTTCGACTTCGTCTTCAAGATCTCGCGGGCGCTGAGCGCGATCATCCGTGCGCTCGTGGAGGCCGGGCTGCCGTGCCTGACCGCCGCCGTGCATGGCGATCGGCAGGCCGAGGCGGGGGCAAGGCTGCGGCATCTGGTGATGCTGTCAACCGGATGTGCGGTACTGCTTGGGGGCACGCTGCTGGCGGTGGGACCGGCCCTGTCCGGGCTGCTGTTCGACGGCCATGCCGTGCTCGATCAGGTCGAGCTTGCGATCCTCGCCGTGCTTCTTCTCGGGTTGTCGCTGCTGTGCGTGTCCACTTATGTCCACAACGCGCTGGGGCGGTTCGTCCGCCTGCTGCCGCCGTCCTTGGCTTTTCTGGCGGGATCGGTGCTGAGTGTCCCGCTCGCCATGGCGCTCGGCCTGCCGTTGGCCCCGGCCTTTCTGGGGCTCTACGCGCTGGTGCATGGTCTGGTGGCGCTGCGCCACGCCTTGATGCTGCGGGGGCTGGTCGCGCGATGAGGATCGTCATGGCCGATCCCTCGCTGTTCACCGGCCGCTATGACGATGCGCTGTGTGCGGCGCTGGGTGCGCGAGGGCATAGGGTGGTGCTGGCCGGGCGCCCCCTGCGCCCGACGGACGCCATCGAGCCGGGCGGCTATGCCTATGCGCCGCGCTTCTTCCGCTGGAGCGAGCGCGTGCCGGCGCGCCTGCGCCGGGGTGCCAAGGCCGTCGACTATCTGCTTGATTCAATAGCAGGGTCGACCGCCGTGTTCGGACGGGCAGACGTGATCCACTGGCAATGGCTGCCGCTGCCGCCCGCCGACCGGCGCTGGCTTGCGCGCCTCTCACACCGTCATGCGCTGGTGCATACGGTTCACAACGCGCGTCCGTTTCATGGCGATGGCGACCGCGCGGCGGCGCAGGCGCGCGGCTATTTCGATCTGCTGGCGCGGTTCGACGCGCTCGTCGTGCATGGCGAGGAGACTGCGGCTGCGCTCGGCGCGCGCGACCTGTCCGTCCCGGTGCATATCGTGCCGCATCCCCCGATGCGCCTTACCCGCGCCTCACCGACAGAGCTTGCGGCGGTGCCGCCGTCCTCCCGACTGCGTCTGCTCTTCTTTGGCACGATCCGCCTCTACAAGGGCGTCGATCTGCTGATCGAGGCAGCGATCCGGCTGTGGGAGGAGGGGCAGGACTTCGACCTGGCACTGGCCGGGCAGCCCTTCATGGATATCGCGCCGCTGCTCGAGCGTGTCCGTGCGGGCGGGCATGGTGACCGGCTGATTGCCGATCTCGGCTTCCTGACGGAGGGCAGGCTGGATGCGCATCTCACCCGCGCCGACATCCTTGTCTTTCCGTATCGTCATATCGATTCGAGCGGTGCGTTTCTCTCCGCGCTTGACTATGGAGCGGCGATGGTGACGAGCGACTGCGGCATGTTTGCGCGGCTGGACGATGGCGATGCCGCACGCTTCGCGGCGGGCGACATAGACGCGCTCGCGGCGGTGCTGCGCCAGCTGATCGCCCAGCCCGAGGCGCGCGAGCGGCTCGGCCGCGCCGCACAGGCGCTGGGCGCGCGAATGAGCGGCTGGGATGGCGCGGCAGCGTTGACCGAGGGGACCTATGCCGAGGCGCTGGCGCGCGCACGCGGGCGGGGCGTGCCATGCTGATCTCCGCGCGATACCGGCGCGAGCTCGACGACCGCTGGCTCGCCATGCGGCTGGCGATGCGCGGCCGCGTGCATCAATATCCCGAGATACTCGCCCTTCGGCGCTTTCTGACCCGTTTTGCGGTCGATTGCGTGCTCGATGTGGGTGCCAATGTCGGCCAATATGCGACAATGCTGCGCAGCGACTGCCGCTTTCGGGGGACGATCCTGTCGTTCGAGCCGAATCCGGCGGTGTTTGCTGATCTCAAAGCCCGCGCGCGTGGCGATGCCCGCTGGCACGTCTTCAATCTCGCCCTGTCCGATCGTGATGGCAAGGCGCCTTTCCACCTCACCCATTCCACGCAGCTCGGCTCGCTCAACGTGCCGTTGCAGGGTGAGGCGTCACTGCTGCCGGATCACAGCCATTCGCAGGGCACGGTTGACGTCGAGACGCGGCGGTTGGACGGCATGTGGGCCGGGTTGCGGCGCGAGCATGGCATCAGCAACGCCCTGCTCAAAATGGATACGCAGGGGCATGATCGCAGCGTCTGTGTCGGCGCGGGTGCCGTGCTGGGGGCGATGTCCGGCATCCAGACCGAAATGGCTGTCAGGCCGCTTTACGAGGGCGCGACCGACTATAGGGCGATGACCGAGCTGCTGGCGGAGGCGGGCTTCGTACCCAGCGCCTTTTTCGCCAACAACAAGGGGCACTTTCCGCTGCTGGTTGAAATGGACGGCCTGTTCGTGCGCGCCGATCTCACCGACGGCCTCGATCTTGGGTAGCACGAGGGCCGATCCGCCCGCCTGGCCGATGCTGCTGGGCGGGGCAATCCTGTTCGCGCTGTGGGACTGGGCGGCCTGGGCTGTGCACATTCCGGGGCACTGGATCGCGGTGCCGGAATTTGTCTTCCTGCGGCAGGATATGCCGGTGCTGGCCGCCTATGCGGTCGTGCTCGCCGCGATGATCCCCATTCCGGGGCGGCGGGGCGGCGCCCTCATGCCCGGCTGGACACCGCCAGGCCGGGTGATCGCGCTTGCCTGTCTCGCGATCGTTCTGCTGGGCCGGATCGGGCGGTCGCTGGTGTTCCACGATCATAGCGTGTCGCGTGATGAGGTGATGGTGGAACTGGCCGGGGCTTATCTGGCGGACGGGCGGATCGGCTGGCCGGTGCCGGACCAGTGGCTGCTCTATGCCCGCGCGATGATGCCCGAATTCTACAGCCCCTATGGCGCGGATCATGTCTGGACGTCGATCTATCTGCCGGTCCACGCCGCGATCAGGGCGCTGTTCCAGATCGCGGGCGATGCGGACCTCGCCGCCCCCGTGACGCTCGGCGTCGGGCTATGGGCGCTTTGGGATGTCGCTGGGCGGCTGTTTCCGGGCCGGGCCGATGCGCGCGCCGTCACGATGGTGATGGCGCTCACCTCGGTCCAGCTTCTCGCGACGGCCATGACGCCTTATGCGATGACCAGCCATTTTACCTTCAACACGGTGTGGCTGGCGCTCGTCCTGCGGGGTGGGGCGGCTGCAAACATGCTGGCGGGGATGGTGCTCATTCTGGCGGCCGGGCTTCATCAGTGGCACTTCCCGATCCTGTTCGCGGGGCCGCTCATCGTCTGGCTGCTGTGGCGGCGGCAGTGGGTCGGTGGCCTTTTGCAGGCGACTGCGCTGGCGGTGGCGATCATCCTCTGGGCGCGGGTCTGGCCGCTGTGGCTGTCGATGGAGCTGGGGCCGCCCGCGCCGACAAGCGCCGGCGGCACTCCGGGCATCCGCACCAAGCTTTTCAGCCTGGTGGAGCGGCTTGATCGCTGGCAGCCATTGCTCAACATCGGGCGCCTTGTCGCTTGGAACAATCTGCTGCTGCTGCCGCTCGGCGCGCTGGCAATCGGATGCCTGCCGCGCAACTGGCGAGGCTGGCTGCGCGAGCCGCCGATCGTCGTGCCGTTGCTCGCCATCGTGCTCATCGGGTTCGCGGTCGCGCTCTATCAGGGCTATGGCTGGGGCTTTCGCTACATGCATGGCAGCATCGGCGCGCTGTGCCTTCTGGCGGGCTTTGGCTGGACACGACTGTCGCCGGAGGGGCGGCGGCCGCTCACCCTCGTCTGGACGGCAAGCGCGCTCAGCCTCGCCGCGGGTCTGTTCCTCCTCCTGACGACCGAAGGCTATGTGCGCGGCTATGCCCGGACCATGGCCGCGATCCGCGCGAGCAATGCGGATGTGGTGCTGCTCGATCTGCGCGGCGGCTATTGGATGAATGATCTCGCGCGGTTCGACGAGGGGCGTCCGGGGCGCCCGGCGGTGATGGCGCTCAACCATCTGGGTGTGGCGCAGATCGAGGCGCTCTGCGCGGCGCACCGTGTGGCGATCATCGACCATGGGCAATACTGGGCGCTCGGCGTCCACCGGATCAGCCCTGTGGTGCGGGAGGGGCCGGCGCTCGACCGGCTGCGCCGCACGCTTGACCGGCTGAAATGCGGTGCGCCGGTCGTTAGGTAGTCGCGATCAGCGCCCGCGTGTCTTGCGCGCAGGCGAGATGGGCGCTGCCCCCGATCAGCCAGCATTGCCCGGCCTCCCAATGCTGGTCGTCGAGCGCGCCGGAGCCAGTCAGCGGCACGAACCAGCTTTCGCCATTCCCGCCGATATGCGCGCTGTCGCCTGCCGCGAAGCTGTTAAGATCAAGCGCGAAAGGGGTGTCGAGCAGATGCGCCTCGTCGGTCATGGCGAGGTTGGGCGAGACGCGGCGATAGGGCTCCGCCCGGCTTACCGCGACGCCGTCTTCCAGATGCAGTTCGCGCGGACGTCCGTAATCGTAGAGGCGATAGGTGACGTCGACATTCTGCTGCACCTCGACAAGGCTGATGCCCGCACCGATCGCGTGCACCGTGCCCGCAGGCACAAAGAAGAAGTCGCCCGGTTTGACGGGCTTCCAGTTCATCAATCGCTCGATCTCGCCGCTGAGCGCGGCGTTGCGCAGGCGTTCGCCATCCAGCGCCTCCCGGACGCCGATGCCGAGCGTCGCATCCGGCGCGGCATCGAGGATGTACCAGCACTCCTCCTTGCCGCCCGCAAGGCCACGTTCCTCAGCCTCTGCATCGTTGGGATGAACCTGAATCGAAAGACGTTCGGAGGTGAAGATATATTTTACCAGCAGCGGGGGATGGCGCCCGTCCGGTCCGTCGAACCAGACCTCCCCGATGCGCTTGCCGTCGGGCGCAGTGAACGGCTGGGGCAGGCTGTCACGACCCCATGGCTTTTCGACCATATGGGTGGAGAGCCGGGTCACGGCGGGTCGGGCGCTCATGTCTATCCTTTCGCGTCGACCTCCCGGCCGCCGATCCAGATGCTGCGGATGTGCAGGGCGCCAATGTCAGACGGGCGTGACAGTTCCATTGCGCCGTCCACTAACAGAAAGTCCGCCTGCTGCCCCGGCGCGAGCCGGCCCCATTGCTCTGCCGCGCCGAGCGCGGCTGCGCCACCGGCCGTCAGCGCGGTAAAGGCCGCCTGGCCGTCACTGACGGCGCCAAGGACCGCGAGAGGCTGAAGCGGCGCGAAGGGCGATCCACCGATGAGCGCCGCTGCGGGCAGCGTCGATGCGAGGCGGTGGACGCCAGGTGGCGTCTGCGGCAGGGGCGTGCCGCCAAGCGCATCAATCCGCCAGTTTTCGACTTTGCTGTAGCCCGGTCGCACCTCCTCGATGGCGTTTGCGGCCTCGGCGAGGGCAGGGGAGGCGCGCCCGCTCAGCGTCACGCCGAACCCGTCCATCGCGGCGCGGCTCATGCGGTTGCGCAGCGCCGTCCCCGCCATCCCCTCGACATCGAACGCGACACCGGCGAGCCTCAGCCGCCCGCCATAGAGCCAGGGTGTCGGCTGAGGGCCTGCAATCAGCGTCATCTGGTCGATCCCGTCGGCATAGGCGACAATGCGCAGGCCGAGCGCGCCGCGATCGCCCGCCCGGCGATAGGCCTGCCACGCCTCTATGCGGGTACCCACGTCGCCTATGGCGGTGATGCCGCGCGCGAGGAGGGTCGACTGCGCTCTCGCAAACGCAGCGTCCAGATCCTTGGGTGCGGGCTGCGGCACGGCGGCGGTCATGCGCGCCATCGCCTCGCCGGTAAGGGCGGCCGGGGCGTTCCCCGCGACACCCGCGCGCTTGCGGGCGGCGCTGTTCGCCCAGCCTGTCGTCCCGTCGGCGCTGACGATCCACAGCGGCCGATCAGGCACTGCGCCGTCCAGCTCGGCAAGGCTCGGCCCCGGCCCGGTCAGGCCATGGGCCTGAATCCAGCGCCGGTCCGGATTGGCTGTCGCATAGGCGGCGACGCGCCCAAGCCCCTCGGCGGGACCCGCAGCGTCGGCGAGATCGAGCCCGAGGCGCGCCAAGGCATAGCGCAGGAGATCGACATGCGGATCGACGAAGCCGGGGACAAGCGTCCGCCCCTTGCCATCATAGCGCCAGTCAAGCTGCTTGGGCGCCTTGTCCCCTTGTGAGAGACGTCTCTCGACCCGGCCGTCCGCGCCAATGACAAGGCCGGTGAAGCGGACGATGCCGCCATAGCCATCGGACGCGATGCCGTTCACATTGTCGATGAGTCCGCTCGCGGCTGCCGGGGGTGCGGACAGCATGACGAGCAGGGCGGCAATCATCGCCCGCATGTCATGCCACTCACTTGCGGGGGATACGGCGGACGAGCGCGCTGGTGTCCTGCCTGCCGCCGCCCATCGTCTGAATTTCGGCATAGAACTGGTCGACCAGCGCCGCGACGGGCAGGGTCGCGCCAACATTGCGCGCCTCGGCCAGGGCGAGGCCCAGATCCTTGCGCATCCAGTCAACTGCGAAGCCGAAGTCGAAGCGATCCTCCGCCATCGACTGCCAGCGATTGTCCATCTGCCAGCTCTGTGCCGCACCGCCCGATATCGCCTCGAACACACGGGTCACGTCGAGGCGCGAGGCCTGCGCGAAGCGCAACGCCTCCGCAACGCCCTGAAGCAGACCCGCTATCGCGATCTGGTTGGCCATCTTGGTCGTCTGTCCGGCACCGGCGCCGCCGACATGGACGATCCGCGCGCCATAGCACTGCATGACGATCCGCGCGGTTTCGACCGCTGGTTCGGTGCCGCCGCACATGATCGAAAGCCGGCCCGCCTCAGCGCCGGACTGGCCACCCGACACCGGCGCATCGACCGAATGGATGCCGCGGCTCTCGCCCTCCACGAACAGTTGCCGCGCGAGCGTCGCCGATACCGTGGTATGGTCGATGAACAGCGCGCCTGACCGGAGGGTGCGAAACGCCCCGTCGCGACCGAGCAGCACTTCGGAGAGGTCGCCGTCGTTGCCGACGCAGGTTATGACGATGTCCGCGTCCTCCGCGGCCTGAGCCGGGCTGACCGTGGCGATGCCGCCATGCGCTTCCACCCAGGCGCGGGATTTGCCGATCGAGCGGTTGAACACGGCCAGTTCATGCCCGGCTTTCGCGAGATGCCCGGCGATCGCGCCGCCCATGACCCCCAGCCCGATAAAAGCGATTTTTGCCATCGCTCGGGCATAGAGGCTGTTTATCGGGATGGCCAGATGCGTTAGGGCCGACGCGATCATGACCCATAGTTCCGTTCTCGCCCAGACAGAGGGTAACACGCGCCTCCCCGTGACAGTCGATGACGTGCTGGCCGCACGCGCGCGAATCGGCGCGTCGATTGTCAAAACACCCACGCTGTTCAGCGAGACGCTGTCGAAGCTGACGGGCGCCAAGGTCTGGCTTAAATTCGAAAACCTCCAGTTCACCGCCGCTTACAAGGAGCGCGGCGCGCTCAACCGGCTGCTGATCCTGCCGGAGGAGGCGCGCCAGCGCGGCGTCATCGCCGCCTCGGCCGGCAATCATGCGCAGGGCCTCGCCTATCACGGCGCCCGGCTCGGCGTGCCTGTCACAATCGTCATGCCTCGGCCGACGCCGATGGTGAAGGTCATGCAGACGCAGGGGCACGGCGCGACGGTCATCCTCCACGGCGAGAAGTTCGAGGACGCCTACGCCCATGCCCGCGCGCTGGAGCAGCAGCAGGGCCTTACCTTTGTTCACCCGTTCGACGAGCCCGACATCATCGCGGGGCAGGGGACAGTCGCGCTCGAGATGCTTGAGGCGGCGCCTGAGCTCGACACGCTGGTGGTGCCGATCGGTGGGGGCGGGCTCATTTCCGGCATGGCGACGGTCGCGCGCGCGCAGCGGCCGGGCATGAGGGTTTATGGTGTCCAGGCCGCGCTTTACCCGTCGATGTATGACCATGTGAAGGGCCTGGAGCTTCCCTGCGATGGCGACACACTGGCCGAGGGCATCGCGGTCAAGGAGCCGGGCCTCCTCACCCGCCGCTTTGTCGAGGCGCTGGTGGACGATATCGTCCTCGTCGACGAACGGGCGCTCGAACAGGCGGTCAGCCTTCTCCTCCAGATCGAAAAGACGGTGGTCGAGGGTGCGGGTGCGGCGGGTCTCGCTGCGCTCCTCACGCATCGCGAGCTGTTCGCAGGGCGCAAGGTCGGGCTCGTCCTGTGCGGCGGGAACATCGACACGCGCCTGCTTGCCAATGTGCTGCTGCGCGACCTGGCCCGTTCCGGGCGGCTTGCGCGGCTGCGCCTCCGGCTTCAGGATCGACCGGGCTCCCTGTTCAACGTCGCGCGCGTGTTCGACGAGCAGCAGGTCAACATCATCGAAATCTATCACCAGAGGGTGTTCACGTCGCTGCCGGCCAAGGGCCTCATCACCGACATCGAATGCGAAACGCGCGACGAGGCGCATCTGGAGCGGCTGGTCGAGGCGCTGCGGGTGGCGGGCTATGATGTCGCGCCGGTCGAGCTGGCCTGATCCGGGACGCGATCTTCACGTCGCATGCGCGAGGCCCTTGAGCTTGGATGCGGCGGTGGTAAACTCGATGTTCATTGCATCGAGGTTAAGCGAGACCATGTGCCAGTTGTTGTCCGGGGCTGAGGTCCGCAGGGAGAGGTTGTGAGCGCCGCCTTTCGATTCCCGCGATTTTTCATGACCAACGCGAGCCCGTGCCCCTATCTGCCGGGGCGGACGGAGCGCAAGGTCTTCACGGAGCTTTCGGGGACGCAGGCCTCCGAGCTGAATGACGCGCTCGGCCGCATTGGCTTCCGGCGCAGCCAGAACGTTGCCTATCGGCCGAGCTGCACCGACTGTTCGGCCTGTGTGTCTGTGCGGATCGTGGCGGGAGAATTCCGGCCCAATGCCAGCCAGCGCCGCCTCCTGCGCCGTAACGAGGATCTGGTCGTCAGCCAGTGCCGCCCCTGGTCGACCGAAGAACAGTTCGCATTGCTCCGCCACTATCTGACGCAGCGGCATCCCGGCGGCGGCATGACCGAGATGGACGAGATGGACTATGCCGACATGGTCGAGCAGACCAGCGTCGAAACTTATGTCATCGAATATCGCCTGCCGCCCGAATCGGACGGGCAGGCCGGGCGTCTCGTCGGCGCGTGCCTAACGGACCGTCAGAGCGACGGCCTGTCGATGATTTACAGCTTCTACGATCCGGCGATCCCGGACCGGCAGGGGCTCGGCAGCTTCATCATTCTCGACCATGTCGCGCGGGCCAGCGCGGCGGGCCTGCCATTCGTCTATCTCGGCTACTGGGTCGAGGGATCGCGCCGCATGGCCTACAAGGTCCGTTTTCAGCCGCTCGAGCGGCTCGGTCGCGACGGCTGGACGCGGTTCGACCCCGAGACGCTCGGCAATGGCCGCCCCGCGGTGCCCGGCGAGGTCGCATCGGCGGTGCCCGCAACTGCCGAGGATCTCGTCGGCTCGATGCTGTTCAAATAGGGGCGATCGTCGGCCAAGCGGCCCGAGTCAGCGGATCACTTGCAGACGCAGCTGCAACTGCATGCGGGGCGGACATAGCGGCGCTTGACCGGAGCCTTGCGCTTCACCGCCTTGCGAACGCTCTGATAGGTCGTTTCCTCGGTGACGGTCGTGGTCACGATCGGCGCGGCATAGTCGACTTCGCGATAGACGACACGGCCTGCGCCGCCTTCATAATACTGACCGCCGACCGAATAGCCGTAAGCGGACATCGGGCGATAGGGGAGGGCCGGACCGGCCGAAACGGGCGGGCGCGCATCGGCATATCCGTCATAGCCGCCCTCATATGTGCCCGAATAGACCGAGCCATCGTCGCCATACCAGGTGCCCTGCCAATGGCCGCTATAGCCGACCGGACGACCGCCGACGGTCACCACATCGTCGCTATAGCGGTCGGTGTAGCGATCCTTGTGATCGTGGTGGCGGTCGCTGCGGCGGTCACCATTCCAGTCATAGCCATAGCGCACATCGACGACCCGGCCCCAGCGGTCGGTCAGCACCGCATCATCATAATAGCGCGACCAGCCAAAGCCATATGCCGGCGCGGGAAGAGCATAAACCCGGTAGTCGGCAACGTAGAAAACGGGATTGATCCAGTAGCGCGGGAGCGCCCAGCCCACCGAAGGGCGGCGGTAGGCGGCCCAGCCACCGGGCGCGTTCCATCCGGCATACCAGCGACCGCGCACCTGGCGGTTCCAGTCGCCGCCGCCATGGTGCCACGCAGCGGCGTTACCCATCGCCGTTGTGGCGACGGCGGCACCGGCGCCCTCGTCAGCAGAAGCCTGAGCGACGCCGAGCGCGCAGAGCCCAGCCGCGAGGAAACCGAAGACAGGGTGACGCATGGATATTGCTCCCGCAATGAATAGCACAGGTGGCATCGGGAGAGATGCCTGGATGCGCCTTTAGCAGCTTGGCACGAGCGTTACGATTCCGTTAGGCATGGGGCCTGTGCCGAATAGGGGCAGCCCCGGCGCTTGGTGAGCGTCGCGGAAGGCGCGGCCACAGCGCGTGGAAGCGAAGAGCGGGCCAGCAGTCCTCAGGGCATCAGCAGCAAGAGCCGCGCGAGGTGGGCCTGCGACCGGGCGCCGGTCTTCTGAAACAGCGCCTTCAGCTGGCTGCGTACCGTTTCATGACTGATCCCGCGCCGGATCGCGACTTCCCGTGCGCCGATGCCATCGGCAATCTCCCGCGCGGTTGCGGCTTCCGCCATGGTCAGACCATAGGCGTGGGCAAACCGGCGCAATTGCTGGGTATCGTCATGACGATCCGGTTCGTCCACGATCACCAGCGCCTTGTCGATGCCGCCAGCGGCAAAGGGCATCACGGCCAGCCGAAACGGTCGCGCACCGTGCCGGCTGGGGCACAGGAAGGCGCAGGAGGCGTCGACCTGCCGCTCGACCACAGAGCGAACCGCGGCGAGCAGCGCCTGATGCGCGGCGCTGTGGTCCAGCGCGAGGCGGTCGGCGCGCACGCGGATTGTGTCGCGGCCGCCAGCGATGGCCAGCGCGCGAGCCGTCATCCGTGACACGGTCAGCGCGCCATCGACCAGGAACATGGCCTTGCCCGTGCGGTCGAGCATCGCCTGCGCCTCGCCTGCCGCGCATTCAGCGCGCTTCAGCAGCGTCCGGGTGCGAAAGATACGCTGCACGTGGCGCGCCACATTGTCGAGCCGGGCGGTCGTGCGGGGGCCGAAAGGCTTGCCGCGACCGGGGCGGTGCACGCCGATGAAGATCGTGCCGCCAGCTTCCGGCAGAGCGATGCCCTGCGCGCGAGCGGTGTCGTCGCCGATCGTGTGGATCAGTTCGTTGAACATGGTCGTGCGCTTGAAGTGCGACGGCGCCAACACGCCGTCGAGTGCGACGGCGCGGCCGGGCGCAAAGCTGTTCAGCGCGACAGTCCAGGGATCGTCATCGAGATAATGCGCATAATAGGGGAGATAATGTTTCGGCTTCCAGTAGCTCATTTGCCCAAAGACAAGATCGCCCGCAGCATCGCGCTGGAAGATCGAGCCGGAGCGGCCGCCGGTCAGGGCCGCGACATGATGTGGCAGGTCGCTGAGCGCCTGCTCATCCTCTATCGCCGCGTAGAGCGCATCGAGATCCTTCACCGCTTTCCCCCCGGAGCGCGCGTGGACCGGGGGCCTGCGCTCCTGGTGCGGCCCGATCATAGCTGATTTGGGCGCGCTGGCAACGGTGGCGGTGCGCCTCGTCGCGCGACGGCCTGCACCCGAGCCCGCGGCAGCGGGCGAAAGGTTGCAAAGGTTACACCCTATTTGCTTTTTCCTCCCTGCGGCACGGGCATGGCGCACGGGCGCGACGGTGATGCGACAGGGAGAAGGAGCGGGCACCACGATGGCACCACGCCCCCATGATAGGACAGCGCAAAATGACGCGGCCGGATGACAGCGTCAGAGCAGGAAATCGCCCGCGACCAGCGGTGCCGCCTGATTGGCGACCCAGGTGCCGAAATCGGCCTGACCGTCACCGTTCACGTCG
>CAZGVX010000020.1:11844-32643 GCA_964529225.1 uncultured Sphingobium sp. | reverse complement strand
GGCTATCGCTTCTACAGCTATGGGGACGCCAGCCTGCTGCTGCCATAAAGAGCAGTTCAGTATAGCGCGGCCGCGGCTAGCTTCATTGCGAAAAGGCATTGGAGAGGGCCCATGATTCCAGCACACATACCGGCAGACCGGATCGTCGATTTCGATATTTTCAATCCGCCGGGCGTCGAGGACGACTATTTCGCCGCCTGGAAAACATTGCTCGACGGGCCGGGGCTGGTGTGGAGCATTGCCAATGGCGGCCACTGGATTGCCGCCCGTGGCGATATCGTGCGCGGGCTTTGGAACGATTCGCGCCGCCTATCCAATGCGTGCCTCGCCGTAACGCCGGGTCTCGGCGATGTCATGCAGTTCATCCCGCTGCAGCAGGACGGCGAGGAGCACAAGGCCTTTCGCATGGCGGTGATGAAGGGCCTGGCGTCCCGCTATGTCGTGGCCCTCGAACCGCGCGTTGTGGACCTTGCGCGGGAACTGATCGCACAGCTGGCACCGCGTGGCGCGTGCGATTTCGTGGCGGAATTTGCCGAAATCCTGCCGCTGAACATCTTTCTGTCGCTGATCGACGTGCCGTTGGAAGATCGCCCGCGCCTGCGGCGGCTGGGCGTGCAACTGACGCGGCCGGATGGATCCATGACGGTCGAAGAGCTGAAGCAGGCGGCTGACGATTATCTGTGGCCGTTTATCGAAAAGCGCATGGCGGCGCCGGGCGACGACCTGTTCAGTCATATCCTGTCGGAACCCGTGATGGGGCGGAACTGGACCGTGGATGAGGCGCGGCGGATGTGCCGGAACCTCCTGTTTGGCGGGCTCGATACGGTTGCGGCCATGTTCGGCATGGTTGCGCTCCACCTTGCGCGACACCCGCAGGATCAGCGCCTGCTGCGTGAGCAGCCCGATCTGATTCCCGCAGCAGCCGATGAACTGATGCGCCGCTATCCCACCGTAGCGGTCAGCCGCAACGCCGTTGCAGATGTCGACGTGGATGGTGTGACGATCCGCCAGGGCGATCTGGTCTATCTGCCAAGCGTTCTGCACAATCTCGATCCGGACAGTTTTGATGCACCAGAGGCGGTGCGTTTCGATCGCGATCTGAACCCTGTCCGCAACACGACGATGGGGGTGGGCGCCCACCGTTGTGTCGGCGCAGGTCTGGCCCGCATGGAAGTGATCGTCTTCCTGCGCGAATGGCTGTCGCAGATGCCTGAATTCACGCTCGATCCATCGCGACCAGTCAGGATGAAGGGTGGCAACGTAGGGGCATGCACCGCCATCCCGCTGATCTGGTGACCTCGCCACAATGACGTGGCCTGCACCGATCAATCACGTTCCCGAATAAAAAACGGCCCCGGATTTCTCCGGGGCCGCAAGGTTTGAAACATGTCTCTTCGAAGAGAGATTAGATACCAGCGTGGCCCGAGCAGCTCGGATTGGCGGCGGTGACGACGCTATCCTTGGTCTGGGTCTTGTCCTGGATGTAGAGACCGAGCGAAGCTTCCTTCAGCGGGTCAGCCTCGCTGCCAACCTTCTTGAGGAAGGTGCTCTGGATCGCCTTGACCCAGTTGCTGGGCAGCGGAGCGATGCCCGAAGCGGCGAGGATGCCCAGCGGGGTGCCGGTGCCCTTGACGATGTTGGCCGGAACCTTGGCCAGCGTCGAGTCCTTGGTGATCTTGCCGAAGTGCCAGGTCACGAAGTGCTGCAGCGCGTTGCGGACAGCCGCGTCAGCGAAGCAGGTGTAGGTCAGCATCTGGGTGGTGCCGGTGATCGAGTAGCCAGTCGCCGGGTTGGCGAGCGAGCCAACGCCCGAAGCGTTGACCGGAACGGCCCAGGCGCGCGGGTCGTTACGAAGGCCGGTGAGGCCCAGACCGTTGCTGAGACCCGGGACGAACTTGCCCTTGCTGTCCGATTCCGGCGGCAGCGTGCCACCGAACGCGGTCGAAGCGTTCTTGGCGGTCGGCTGGTAGGTCTTGCCGTCGTTGGGGTTGACGATGTCGGCGGTGAGCGAAGCCGCGCCGGTCAGAGCCGAGGTCGGCAGAGCCCAGTCAGCGCCGTTGTAGCCGATCGAAGCGTTCAGCGTGCGGTCGCCGATAGCGGCCGGGGCGGCGGGCGCCAGCTCGACCACCTTGGCAACGCCGTTCGCACCCGAAGCAACACCGAACTTGCCGATGGTCTCGGTGCCGGTGCTCAGAGCGCCAGTGGTGGCGTTGTACACCGCGGTGCCCAGACGAGCGGCCGGGAGGGTGTCGGTGCCGCCGAGGCCGGCGAAGTCAGTGCCGGGGCACTGGTCCGAGAGCGCACGGGTGAAGATGTTGGTGGTGCCCGACTTGTCCGAACGGCCGACGAGACGGATCGGAGCGCCAGCCGAAGCCCAAACGGTGTCATCCGCATCAGCAAGCGAGACGCCGCCGTTGTCGGTGGTCAGCGCGGTGGCGTTCCAGTTGGTGATCGAGCCGTTGAAGATGCCGCAAACGGTCGACATCGCCAGCTTCAGGCCGCCCGAACCGTCAGCGCGGGGCTTGGCAACGTTGAAGGTGAGGTCGATGTCACCGCCAGCGGTCTTCAGCTTGCCGTAGGTCTGGCCATAAACGACCGCGACGGGCAGAACGTAGAGCGGGATCTGGATCGCCGCACCGCCCTTGGTGAAGGCAGCGCCAGCGTTATAGGTGTCGACTTCCGACTGGATCAGCGGCGCGTCCGAGAAAGCGAAGCTGATGGCAGTCCAGGTGCCGAAGGGGTTGATGGCGATGCCGCTGGCGTTGCCGGCCTTCCAGCTGTTCTTGCCGCCGCCCGAACCGGTCGAGACATACTTGCCGGTGACGTTCGGCTGAACCGAGCGACCAGCATAGGGCGTGCCGTCGAACACGGTGTTCTTGGTGACGGTGTCGCAGTTGTAGGGGAAGTTGCCAGTGGTCGGCGCCTTGTTCAGGTCATAGAAGAACTGGTTGATGGTGCCGGTGGTGCCGGTCGAACCGAAAGCGGTCGGCTGGTTGGTGCCGCCGAAGCAGTTCAGTTCCAGGTTGAGGACGTTGACGATGGCCGAAGCGCCGTTGCCGCGCAGTTCAGCGGTCGCCAGCGTGTTCTGGGCGTTGGCCGACGAAACCGCGACGATCGCGGTCGAAGCCGTGAGAAGAACCTTCTTGAACATTGGATATCCTTTCTGCGTTGAAGACGAATGACGCGCGAAACCCTTCGGAAAACCGGCATTCGGCTTTCCGTCAGACACCGTCACGCAACCGCCTCAAAGACGTGAAGATAGATGCATAACCCCACACGAAGAGGCGGACCCGCTCTCCCCCGCCTCCGATGGAGACGGGCGTTTCGCTGGCGGGACTATCCCCCTTCGTGGAGTGGCCCCTAGCCCCCGAAAATGACGAATTGATGTAACTGCTGAACGAATTTTAACGTTTGCGGCAAAACTGCGCCCAGCCGGTTCAAATCGGGACGAAACGATTCTCCGATTTGTCACATTGCTGCGCCAAAGGACGCTGGGCTTTGTGCACGGCGACGTCATCCCTGAGTCGGCCGGTTATTTTGTTTCGTTTTGGCACAGACTTTGCCCCGGCAAGGCATGATATGAACAGCACCGCCCCCACATCCGCAACGGCTCAGCCCGCCAGCGTTGGTCTCAACACAACCGCCAGCCCCGTCGAGCAGCTTCTTGTCAGCGAAAAATTGCTCTCCGCCGAGGCGCTCACGCGCGCGCGCCTCGTGCATGAGGAAAGCGGCGAGCGAATCGAGGCGGTCGTCACGCGGCTCGGCCTTGCCTCCGAGGAGGCGCTCGCCGCCGCCTTCGCGCGCGCCAGCGGCCTCGCGCGGATCGACGGCGATTCGCTGCCCGCCCAGCCGGTGACCGGCCGCCCGCTCTCCGCCGCGTTTCTGCACGACATGCGCTGCCTGCCCGTGGCCATCCGCGACGGCAGGCTGATCCTCGCCCAGGCGAACCCCTTCGACGCCTTCGCCAGCGAAGCCATGCGGTTCGTCTTCGGCCTGCCGGTCGAGCGGGTGATCGCGCTGCCGAGCGATCTCGATGCCGCGATCGAGCGCCTCTACGGCAACAGACAGGAAGACGAGGGCAGCGACGACGCCGTCGACGCCGACGACATGGAGCGGATGAAGGATCTCGTCAGCGACGCGCCGGTGATCCGCGCCGTCAACCGCCTCATCGCCGACGCGGTGGAGGCGGGCGCATCCGACATCCATATCGAGCCCAGCGAGGACCGCCTCTCGATCCGCTATCGCATCGACGGCGTGCTGCGCGATCGTCCGGCCCTGCCCGCCGCGATGCGCGGGCCGCTTGTCAGCCGCATCAAGGTGATGGCGGGGCTCAACATCGCCGAGCGCCGCCTGCCGCAGGACGGGCGGCTGCGCCTGGCGGTGCGCGGGCACGAAATCGACTTTCGCGTGGCGACCGCCCCGTCCATCCACGGCGAATCGGTCGTGCTGCGCGTGCTCGACAAGTCCAACCTGGCGCTCGACTTCGCCACGCTCGGCTTCGACCCCGAGTTGATCGAGGGCCTCAGGCGCGCGCTCCATCGGCCGCACGGCATCGTCCTCGTCACCGGCCCGACCGGCAGCGGCAAGACGACGACGCTCTATGCCGCGCTTGCCGAACTCAACGAGCGGGGCAGGAAGCTCCTCACCATCGAGGACCCGATCGAATATCGCCTGCCCGGCATCGTCCAGATGCAGGTGCAGGCCGGCATCGGCCTCACCTTTGCCACCGCGCTGCGCTCCTTCCTGCGCCAAGACCCCGACGTGATGATGGTCGGCGAAATCCGCGACGGCGAAACAGCGCAGATCGCGGTGCAGGCCGCACTGACCGGCCATGTCATCCTCTCGACGCTCCACACCAACACGGCGGCGGGCGCGATCGGGCGCCTCCTCGACATGGGCGTGGAAAGCTTCCTTCTCAGCTCCGTCATCAACGCCATATTGGCGCAGCGGCTGGTGCGGCGCCTGTGCCCTCACTGCCGCCAGCCCCATGCGCCGGACCCGGCGATGGTTGCGGAGCTGCGGGCGCTCGACGCGCCGTTCATTCCCGACACATTATATAAGGCGGTCGGCTGCGCGGCCTGCGGCGAGAGCGGCTACAAGGGACGGGTCGCCCTGATCGAGCTCCTGACCGTCACCGACAGCATCGCCCGGCTCATCCTTGCCCGCGCGGACACCCGCGACATCGTGGCCGAAGCGGCGCGCGCGGGGATGCGTTCGCTGCTTGGCGACGGCCTCCTGAAGGCGAGCGCCGGGCAGACGACGCTCGCCGAGGTGCTGCGCGTGGCGAACGAGGGCTAGTCGCTTGTCAGCGGATTCGGTTCCAGCCCGCTCCCCCACCCGGCCCCCCAAAGCATACCCTATCGTTGGGGGGCCGGGTGGGGGAGCGGGCTGGAGCCTTACCCGACCTAAAAAAGGGCGGCGATAAATGGCACAATTCGCCTATCGTGCGGTCGACCGGCGGGGCCAGCCCGCCACCGGCGAGGTGCAGGCTCGCGACCGCAGCGAGGCGCTCGGCCGCGTGCGCGCGCTCGGTGTCACGCCGCTGCACGTCGCCGAAGCCAAGCCGGGCTCAGGCGCCGCCAAGATCAAGGGGGGCGCCAAGGCGCGGGTCGAAGTCGCCAAGGCCCTTGGCGAACTCGGCGTGCTGCTGAACGCAGGCCTGCCGCTCGACCGCGCGCTCAGCCTCATCGTCGAGAACATCGAGCGGCCCGACATCGCCGAGGAGTTCAAGCGGCTGATGGGCGCCGTCCGCCAGGGCAGCGCCCTGTCGAGCGCCATTGCCGAACGGCCGGAACTCTTCTCGCCCGCGGCGCAGGCAATCATCGAGGCGGGCGAGGCGAACGGGCAACTCGGCGAGGCCCTGGGGCGGGTCGCCAACATGTTCCATCAGGCGGAGGAGCTGCGCCGCATCGTAGTCGGCGCGATGATCTATCCGGCTTCGCTCCTGATTCTGGCCGTCGCCGTGATCCTGATGATGCTGCTCTATGTGGTGCCGCAGTTCGAAAGCCTGTTCAACACGGCGGGCGACCGGCTCCCCGCCTCCTCGCGCGCGCTGATGATGGCGAGCCGGACGCTGCGCGACCACGGCCTTGTAATCCTCGGCATCGTGGTCGCGGCGGGCTTCGCCATTCGCCAGATGCTGCGTCAGCCGGGCCTCATCGTCGCGCGCGACCGCTTTCTGTTGAACCTGCCGCAGATCGGTATGCTGATCCGCTATCTGGAAACGGCGCGGCTCGCCCGCACCCTGGGCGGGCTGGTGGTTGGCGGCGTGCCCCTGCCGGAGGCGCTGGCCATGGCCCGGCGCGCCATTAGCAACCGCATCATCGGCGAGGCGATCGGCACCGTCGCCACGCAGGTCAAGGAAGGCGCGCCGCTTACCGCGCGCATCGCCGCGACCGGCGCGCTGCCGCGCATCGCCATCGGCTTCATCCGCACCGGAGAAGAAACGTCCCAGCTTGGCATGATGCTGGAGCGACTCGCGGATGTGCTTGAAGCGGACGTGCGCTTGCGGATAGAGCGCCTTGTCGCGATTCTGACGCCGCTCATCACCGTTCTTCTGGGCGGAGGCGTGGCCGCCATAATCGCGTCCATCATGACGGCTATTCTCGGCTTCAACGATCTGGCGGTGTCCTAATGAAAAGCAAGCGCAACCGCGAAGGCGGCTTCACCCTGCTCGAACTGCTGGTGGTGCTGTCCATCCTCGGCCTGCTGGCCGCGATAGTCGGCCCGTCGGTGCTGGGCTATCTCGGCTCGTCCAAGAGCAAGGCCGCCGAGGTGCAGGTCAAGCAGATCGTCGCTTCCATCCAGCTGTTCCGGGTGCAGCAGGGCCGTTTCCCGACGCAGGACGAAGGCCTTTCTGCGCTGGTCAAGCAGCCCGCCGACATGTCGGGCTGGAGCGGCCCCTATCTTGCCGATGCGGGCGGCATCATCGACCCGTGGGGCCGTCCCTACAAATATGCGATGCCCGGCAAGCATGGCGAGATCGACGTCTATTCGCTTGGCTCCGACGGCGCCGAAGGGGGCAGCGGAGAGGCCAAGGATGTCGGCAATTGGTAAGGCGATGCGCGCACGCCGGGCGAGCCGGGGCTTTACCCTGATCGAAACACTGGTGGTGCTGGCGGTGACCGGGCTGATCGCCGGACTGTCCTTCGCTTCCATCGAGAAACTGTCGACCTTCTGGACCCTGCGCGCCGCCTATCTGTCCGTCGACAGCGCGCTTGGCCGGGCGCGGGCGCGCGCGCTGAGCGGCGCCGACCCTGTCGACTTTCGGGTGTCCGCCGCCGAAGGGCGCTACGGCGTGACAGGCGAGACGGTTCAGACCCTGCCGGGCGCCGTCGCCTTTCTGCCCGGCACGGCAAGCGTGCGCTTCTACCCGGACGGAACCGCGAGCGGGGGCCGCGTCGGGCTGAAGGCCGGCGCGCGCCAGAGCTGGTTCAGCATTTCTGCAGACACCGGGCTTATTGGCGTTGCGCAATGATCCACAGACGATCCGATTCGCAGGCCGGTGAGCGTGGCCTGATCCTGGTCGAAGCACTGATCGCGGCGGCGATCGTCGCGGCGATGATGGGGCTGTTGTTCCAGGTCATCGGCGAAACCCAGACCGCCGAGCGCAGGATGCGACAGGCGCGGGTCGCGAATATGGTCGCGCAGTCGGTGCTGGCGCGGGTGGGGACGGAGATCGCCGTCACCTCCGGCGTGATCGACGGAGAAGCCGACGGCTACGCCTGGCGGGTGGCGATGGAGCCGATCCGGCGGGAGGGGGCGGCGGCGCTCACCGCGACGCCTGTATTCGACGTGACGGTCGCGGTGAGCGCGGCCTCGGGCGGCAAGCCGCTTCTGACCCTGCACACGGCGAGGCTCGGATCGTGAGACGATCGGCGGAATGGGGCTTTTCCCTGCTCGAGCTGCTGGTCGCGCTCGGCATCCTCGGCCTCGTTGCCACCATGCTGCTGGGCGGGGTGGTCAGCGCGGGCATCGTCGCCCGCCAGTCCGACCGCGATCAGGGCGCCATGGCAGAGGTCGCCGCCGCGCAGATCGCACTGCGCGAGCGCATCGCGCTGCTCCAGCCGGTCGGCGATCCGGTCCGCACGCCGCCCGATCAGGAAGTGAAAGGGACACCGACCGAGTTCGCCTTTTTCGCCCTCCCTCCCCATGGCCAGCGCGACGGCGGGCAGCGCAAATATCGGCTGATGCTCTCCTCCGCCGGCAATCTGGTGCTGTATGACGCATCGGAACTGGCGGACAGGTTCGATCTGCGCGGCCGCGCGACGACGGGCTGGGCCGAACGGCTGATCCTTCGCCGCGTCACGAGCCTGTCGCTGAGCTACTATGGCGCCACCCGGTCCGACCCGCAAAAACGATGGCGGCAATATTGGAACGGTCAGGCGGCCGCACCCGATGTCGTGCGTATTCGCGTCGGCTTCGCCGTGGGCGATCCGCGCCGCTGGCCCGACCTTTATGCGCGGCCCGCGTCCAATCTCGACCTTGTCTGCGACCCCGAGGGACGCGGGACGAGCTGCGGCAAGCCCGGAAACAGCTGAGCATGGCCGCGCCCGGCATATTGAACGCCGACATGGCGACGCTCGGCCGCTGGGCCGCGGCCGGTTTCAGCTGGTGGCGGCGGGAACTGGCCGACCTGCTGCCAGCCTCGCTGGCTGCGGGCGGATCGCGCAGGACGGCGCCGGTGGCGCATTTCCGTCCCGGCAGGCCGCTCGTCATTCTCGCCGGGCGCGAGGCGGGCGAGGTCGTCCCAGACGGGCGGGAGCGCACGCTCGATCTCGCCCTGCCCGCCGATCTTGCGCTCAGCCGCACGCTCGACCTGCCCGCGATGAGCCGCGCCGACCTCGATGCCTATGTCGCGATCGAGGAGGACCGGCTGTTCCCGCTCGGCGGCGATCAGCTCGCGATGAGCGCCGTCCCTGGCCCGCGCGCCGGAAATGGTCGCATGCCGGTGGAAGTCGCGGCCCTGCCCCGCGACCTGTTGCTGGGTGCTGTCGATGCCGCAACCCGCGCCGGCATCACGCCGCGCCGGATCGTGCTGGCCGACACGGCGCAGCCGCCCCGCTATCGCTTCGATTTCGCACCCGCCCTGCGCGCGGAGGGACTGCTCCCCCCGCCCGATCGCCAGCCGCTCTACTGGTGGGGGCTGGTCGCGCTGGCTGTCGTCGTCAATCTCGGCCTGCTGATCTGGCGCGACATCGACCGCACGGACCGGCTGCGCGACCTGATCGCCACGCAGCAGCCGGGCATCGCCGCCTATCGCGCGCTCGCCAACCGCTCCGAACGGATCGCGCAGATCGCAAGGCAGACCACCGAGGCACGCGCGCGCAACGACATGATCGGCGACATGGCCGCCGCCTCCGCCGCGCTGCCCGGCGAAGCCTGGGTGCAGCGTTACCAGTGGGACGGCGAGACGCTGCGCCTGTCAGGCTACATGAAGCCGCCCGTTGATCTGGTCGCCGCGCTCAGGAAGGCACCACGCTTCGCCAATGTCCGCAACGCGAGCGGCGACGTGCAGGCCGATATCCTGTTCGGGCGGCCCTATGATGTCGTCGCCGACCTGAAGGGCGCCCGCTGATGCGGCCGCTCTCCCCCCGCGAGGCCAGGCTGGTGGCGGTCGGCCTGCTCGTCCTGGCGGTGGCGCTTGTCTGGCTTGTCGTGATCGCGCCGATCGTCGCCGGTTTCACCAGCCGCGCCGAGGAGCGCGACGTGCTGGCCGCGCAATATGCGGTGAACGCCACCCAGATCAACGCCATCCCGGTGCTCAGCGAACAGGCGGCGAAGCAGAAGCCGATGCTCGCCCGCTTCGCGCTCGGCGGGCCGAATGTGAACGTCGCCCGCGCGGCGCTGCGCGACCGGCTCCAGCGGGACGTGACCGCCGCCGGCGGCCAGGTGACAGCGGTGCAGGACGTGCCCGCGCCCGCCGGCGAAGTGCGCGCCTGGGTTCAGGCGCGGGTCAGTATGGTGCAGCTACAGGCGCTGCTCGTGCGAGTCGCAGACACACCGCCCTATCTCGTGACCCGCGCGCTGCGGGTTTCCGCCGACCGCGTCCTCGACACCGGCAAGCTCGATCAAGTGGATATCCGCCTTGAAGCGTCGATTCCTTATATCCCCGCCGCGTCGTGACAACGGCACATTGCTGCCAGCGGCGCTGCTCGCGCTGCTGGTGGCGATGCTGCTGTTCCAGCTTTTCGCGTCCAACGCGCCCCCTCTGCCGGAACTGCCCGGCGGCATGCCCGCGCGGCCGGCGAGCCTCGATCTGCCCCGCCCCGCGCCAGCAGCCGTGCCACCCGTCATTCTCGCACGCACGCTCTTCTCGCCGACGCGCGGCCCCGCCGGATCGGCCGATGCCGGGTCCGCGGCCCCGGTCGGCGGCGCGGTGCCCGTTGGCACGATCGGCCGCGGCCGCGCGCGCATACTCTTCCTCAAGACCTCCGATGGCAGGGTCATTCGCATGGGTCGCGGCGGCAGCCATCAGGGCTGGACGCTGGTCGCAATCGAGAGTGACGGCGTGACCTTCGCGCGGGAAGGGCAAAAGATCAGGGTGAATTTCGGGGCAACGCCGGTGATGCCGGCCACCACGTCCGCCGCCGGTGGCGACGACGACGAACGTGAAGAGGAATGACGCAATGATGACTGCATCGCTGGCCCGCATGACGGCGACGGCCGCCCTCGCGCTCGTCCTTGCAAGCGGCTGCGCCCGCCGCGAATATGAGATGCTGCCGCTCGTCGACGGCCCGCAGGCGCCATCGCAGGACGTTGAGGACGGCTTGCTTGACGGGCCGTCCGCCAAGGCGGTGATCGTGCCCGGCGAGAAAGCCGCGCCGGTCGTGCCGAAGTCGGCGCAGATCGCACCAAGGCCTGGCGACATCACGCTCAATTTTCCCAATGCCGATGTGGGGGTTGTGGCAAAGGCCGTGCTCGGCGACCTGTTGCGCCTGCGCTACACGATAGACCCGTCGGTCAATGCCAAGATCAATCTGGTGAGCGCCGCGCCCGTCGCGCGCGCCTCGGTGCTCGACCTGTTCGAAAAGGCCCTGCGCGCCGCCAATCTTGCCCTCGTCCCGCAGGGCAAGGGCTATCAGATCACCGCAACGAACAGCGCGGGCGCCATCGGCACGATCGGCGCCGGGCAGACCGGATATGGCACCGAGATCGTCAACCTCCAGTTCGTCAATGCCGAGGAGCTGAAGCGCCTGCTTGATTCGCTGCTGCCCGGCACCGTCTCATCCATCGACTCGACGCGCAACACGATGGTGGTGGCCGGCACGACCGGACAGCGCGCCGCCGTGCGCGACATATTGAAGCAGTTCGACGTCAACTGGCTGCGCAACATGTCCTTCGCGCTGTTCGTGCCGCAACGGACGGACGCGCGGCTCATCACGCCGGAACTCGACAAGCTCATCAACGACGCCAATGCGCCGACGCGCGGGCTCGTGCGCCTCATCTCGATGGAAAAGCTGAACGGCATTCTGGCGATCAGCGCCCAGCCGCAATATCTGGAGGATGTCCGCCGCTGGGTCGATATTCTCGACCGCGAGGGACAGAATAACGAGCGCCGCCTGTTCGTCTATACTGTCCAGAACGGCCGCGCGCGCGACCTCGCCACCACGCTCAACGCCGCCTTCGGCCTCAGCGGCCAGTCCGGTGCAACAACCGCCAGCGACCCGTTCGCGAGCGACAAGCCGGATGCGAGCAACACCGGGTCCGGCAACACGGCCGCGCGCGGTCCCCGGACCCCCGCCGCCAGCGCGGCCGACAGCGAGGCCACCAAGGGCGAGGGCGAACTCAGCGTCACCATCTCCGCCGACGAGGTCAACAACGCCATCGTCGTGTTCGCAAACCCGCGCGACTATGCCGTGGTCGAGGAAGCCCTGCGCAAGCTCGACGTGATGCCGTTCCAGGTGATGATCGAGGCGGCCATCACGGAGGTGACGCTCACCGACAATCTCAAATATGGCCTGCAGTGGAACTTTGCGTCCGGGGTCAACAGCTTTGTCCTGAGCGACGGCACCGTCAGTCAGGACGTCGCGAACCCGAGCCCCGGCTTCTCCTTCTTCTTCTCCGGCAACAACGACATCCAGGGCACGCTCAACGCGCTGGAAAAACGCACCAATGTCAAGGTGATCTCGGCGCCCAAGCTGCTCGTGCTCAACAATCAGACCGCCGCGCTCCAGGTCGGCGACCAGGTGCCGATCACGACCCAGACCGCGACCGGCATCACCACCGGCAACAATGGCTCGATCGTCAATTCGGTCGAATACAAGGACACCGGCGTGATCCTGAAGGTAACGCCGCGCGTCAATTCGAGCGGGCTAGTTCTGCTCGACATCGCGCAGGAGGTGAGCGACGTCACCACCAACACCACGTCCAGCATTTCCTCGCCGATCATTTCGACCCGGCGCATCTCGACCTCGATCGCGGCGCAGGACGGGCAGGTGATCGCGCTCGGCGGCATGTTCCGCAATTCCAAGACGTTCGGCAAGAGCGGCGTGCCGCTGCTCTCGCGCATCCCGGTCGTCGGGGCGCTGTTCGGCACCAACATCGACACGCAGAACCGCACCGAACTGCTCGTCATCCTGAAGGCGCATGTGCTGCGCAGCGCCGATGACGGGCGCGCGATCACCGAAGAGCTTCGCGCGAAACTGCGGACGCTGGAACCCTTCAGGACAGAGGGCAAGATACCGTAATGGCCGCGACGGTCAGGCCGTCGCCACCCCCGCCGGCCTGCCGCCGCGCATCGCCCGGCGGGTACGGTTGATGAGATTGCGGGCGGTCGCGCCAAGGATGATGTAGCGCAGCCGCATATGGTGGCGGTTGAGGTCGCGCGGCGCGAGCGAGGCGACCTCCGCCAGCAGTGCCGGCATCATCGCCATCGCGCGGGGACGGTCCATCAGCAGCAGCCGCCGCCAGATCCGCACGCGCACATAGCTCTCGATCAGCGCCTCGGTAATGCCGGTCATGCCGTTCGCGCGCAGCGCCGTCACTTCGGCCATGGCGGCGCTGCGTTCCTGCACATCCAGATGCTTGACCGACAGCGCGCCCGCATGGCGGCGGTAATGCAGCATCACCTCCGGCGGATTGTCGACCGTGCCGAGCCGCGCCAGCCGGATGAACAGGTCATAATCCTCGGCATGGGGAAAGTCGCCGCTATAACCGCCAATGGCTTCCAGCGCCGAACGTCGCACGGTGATGAGCGGATGGACCGACACCGCGACGCGGGGCGGAAAGACGCCAAGATCGGTGCGGCTGTGACGCCCGCCCTTGGTGAGCGCATACAGCTCGCCACTGGGGCCAAGGCCGCGCGCGAGGCCGCCCACCAGCACGCAGCCGGGATGGCTGTCGAGATAGCGCGCCTGTTTTTCGAAACGCTCCGGCACGGCGATGTCGTCGGCATCCATCCGCGCGACATAGTCGCCCCGGCACTGCGCGAGGCCGGCATTGAGCGCGGCGACAATCCCGCCATTTGCCTGTGTCACCACCCTGATCCGCCCGTCCGCCGCCGCGTGGCGCGCGAGGATATCGGGCGTCGCATCCCGGCTGCCGTCATCGACGATGACGAACTCGAAATCCGTCAGCGTCTGCGCGAGGATCGACCCGATGGCCTCGTCGAGATACTGCTCGCCATTATAGACCGGCATGAGGCAGGAGATGCGCGGGCTCATGCCGCGGTCCCCTCCCGCTTCAGCTGGATCGGCAGGGTGCCCGCCGCGCGCATGGCGATCTGGTCCGCGAGCGCATTCCCGGCAAAGTCGTAGCCGAGCATCGCAACGTCATCGGCATAGAAGCGCGCCACCTTCTCGATCATCGCGTCGGTGTAGGCGGCGCGATAGTCGACCGCCTCGCCGCCGGTCCGGTTGTCGTGGCCCAGCCGCGCGCCGGGATGGACGCGCGATGCGACATGGGCGAAATCCGCCCCGACATTCTCGAAGAAACCGACATGATCGAGCGGATAATAGTCCCCGAAGCGGGAGCGCAGCAGCTGCGTCTGCGGCTGGAAATGGAAATAGCCCCGGATCCCCTTGCGATCGAGATGATCGAGGACGAACGTTTCGAAATCCGCCAGCGCCTCGCGATGGTCGATCACCCATTGATTGTCGTTGCCGCTCCGGCTGAGGCCGCCCTGCTGGAGAAAGCGGAAGGCCGAATGGAGGCGGCTCCAGGGGTTGCGCACGAACGTGAACTTGAACAGTCGGTCGAAGCGTCCCGCCGGATAGACAATCTCATAGTCGCGGATCGGCCGGTGGCCCGCCGCCAGGCTGCCGTAAAGCGACTGCGCGACGGATATGCCGCACGCCTTGGGAATGTGGACGAACAGAGAGCCGGTCCGGTCGAACTGGTGAAGGGAATAGCCCGTGTCCGACGGCACGCGCCGCCGATAGGCGTTGCGGACGAACCGCATGGGATGCGCCGCTATCCAGCGCAGCCGGAGCACGTCCCTCTGGGCTTGACTGCGCACGATGACCATCCCGAATTGAACGCCCGGACCCGCCGCCCCGGAGCGGCACCGCCCTTATGCGAGCGACCGAAAAATGGCAAGCAGCCGCGTGGTCTGCTATGGGACGGAACCGGCGATGAACGACGAACCACTCTCCCGGCCCGAGGCGGGCTATGCGCTGCTGGCGGCGGTCGCCAGCATCGCGGTCGGCGCGCTGATCGCGGTCACGATCATCGGCCGAGCGAGCGCAGGCATCGAATCGGTCGGCGCGGAGATCGGCCATGCCCAGGCGACAGCCGCCGCCGAAGCGGGTGTCGCGATCGCGATCAGCGATGTGCTGGGGGCGGGCGCGGTCGGCTCGGCTCCCATCGACGGGCGCGTGCGGCGCTCGCGCTTCGGCAATGCCGACCTTACCGTCATCATCGAGGACGAGAAGGGCAAGGTGCCGATCAACAACATGGAAGACCGCGACATTCGCACACTCATGCAGGAAGTGGGGCTGACGGGCGCGCGGCTGGCCGTGGCCACCGATTCGCTCCTCGACTGGATGGATGACGACGAAGACCCGCGCCCGAACGGGGCCGAGTCGAGCTTTTATGCCGCGCGGGGCCTCTACGCGCGCAACGGCGATCTGCGCTCGATCGCGGAGGTGGCGCTGGTGCGCGGGGTCGATGGCGATATCGCCGAACGGCTTGGGCGCATCGCCACGGTCCACTTCGGCAATGGGCCTTTCACGCCTGCCCATGCCTCGCCAGCGGCGCTGCGGGTCATGCTGGGCGACATAAAGGGCGCTGTCGACATCATCGAGCGTCAGCGTGAACAGGCGGGGCAGCGCACCGCGATCGCGCTTGGCACGAACAGCGCCCTTGCCAATCGCACGCTGACGATTTCCGTGGAGGCCCGGCTGGACAATGGCGCAAGCACGCGCCTTCGCGAGCTGGTGACGATAACGGGCCGGGCCGCGCAGCCCTATTATGTGCGCGAACGGCTTTAGAGCGGTTTCCGATCAATCCGGCGGCGGCCAGTTTGGCAGGGCGTCAGGCGAAGGGGCGATGCGAACCTAGCGCAAATCGCTCAGCCAGTCCGCCGTGATCGCGCCCCTGTGGCCCGGTGGCGCCAAGGCGGCGCGCAGGGCTTCCAGCAGAGGTGGCAGCGCCTCGGTGAAGGCATAGGGCGGATTGCTGAAGAACAGGCCCGCGCCGTTGTAGCTGCCGGGTTGTTCGGTATCATAGAGCCAATGCTCGACGGTCAGCAGTTTCGGGAGGCCGAGCCTGCGCAACGCCTGCTTCCAGCGCACATGCGTGGCGCGGTCCTTCAGCGGATACCAGATGGCCGTCACCCCATGCGCCCATTTACGGTGCACGGCGGCCAGAGTCGCGGTGATCCGTTCGCGTTCATCCGTCTGCTCGTAGGGCGGGTCGACCACCACCATGCCGCGCGGCGTCCGGGGCGGCACCATCGCCAGCCACAGCTCATAGGCGTCGCGCGCGTGCACCGCGGCAGGCGTGCCGCGCATCACGCCGCGCAGGGCATGGACATCCTCCGGATGCTTTTCGTTGAGGGTCAGCATGTCCTGCGGGCGCAGTAGCTGCGCGAGAATCCGCGGCGAGCCGGGATAGAGGCGCGGCTCGTCCCCGTCATTCACCGCCCGCACGGCGGCGCGATAGTCCTCCAGCAGCGGGTTCCGGTCGGCAAAGGCCCGCAGCACGCCAAACGCGGCCTCGCCCGTGCGCTGGGCCTGATCGCCGCCAAGGTCATAAAGGCCGCAGCCGGCGTGGGTGTCGATGAGGGTCAGCGCGCCCTCCTTGCGCTGCAAGGCCCGGACGAGGGCAATCAGCAGGCAATGCTTCACCACATCGGCGCTGTTGCCGGCATGGAAGGAATGGCGGTAATTCATTGCAACGCGATATCCTGACGAACGACCTTAGGCGAGCGGCTGGCCGCGCCTAGACTGTTTCCAAGATGAGCGTAGAACGCGCATCGCCTCGGGAAACAGTCAGACTCTATGGCGAGAGCATTTTCGAACCGAATGACCGTGTTACGGTCATTCTGAAAATGCTCTAGGCGGTGTGGACAGCGATCTCCTCATACTGGCCCGGCGCGATCCCGGCGACCGCCCAGTCGCCGATCGACCGGCGCACCAGCCTGAGGGTGGGCAGCCCGACCGCCGCCGTCATGCGGCGCACCTGCCGGTTGCGTCCTTCGCGGATGGTGATTTCCAGCCAGCTGTCGGGAACGGACTTGCGCTGGCGGATCGGCGGATCGCGCGGCCACAGGTCCGGTTCGTCAATGCGGGACACATCGGCCGGCAGGGTGAGGCCGTCGCTGAGCCGGACGCCCTGCCGCAACCGCTGCAGTTCCTGCTCCGCCGCATTGCCTTCGACCTGCACGAGGTAGGTCTTGGGCACCTTGAAGCGTGGATCGGCGATGCGCGCCTGCAGCCGCCCGTCGTCGCACAGGAGCAGGAGGCCCTCACTGTCCCGGTCGAGCCTGCCCGCAGGATAGACGCCCTTCACCGCGATGAAGTCCGACAATGTCGAGCGAACCGTTGGTGAGCCGCGGTCCGTGAATTGAGACAAGACCCCGAAAGGTTTGTTGAACAGAAGCAGCCGGGCCATCGGGATTTCATATCGCGCGATTGCGGCCATGTCTCCCACCCCATGCGCCGTCGCGGGAGGGGTCAGGGGAGAGCGGACAGGCCATTTCCGCGGCCCATCCGGCCAGACCGCGCCCGGCACGACCCCCAATGTCAAGGTCATGGACCGAGCCCGTCAGCCGCGGCAGACGCAACACCGCCAGCGCAATTGAAGCCGCCGCTCCGCCGCGCTTGCGCCAGCGGCCAATATGCCGAGACCGTGCAATGTCGAAAAACTGGTGGGCGATGACAGGCTCGAACTGCCGACATCCTCGGTGTAAAGCGTCCGATTTATGCGATCAGGGGGATGCAGGGGGTTACAGGAGCAGAGGATTGATCGCGGCACGGAGCCGGTTTTGCACCGACTGTTCATTCACGGGTATTCACAGGCTTTATCGAAACACGCGCTCCACGTGTACACGACTGGATACACGGCAAATCAGGGCGCGTCGGCAGGACGGCTTTGCGCCGCTAATCCGAAAGTTCTGCCTCACTGCAGAGGGCCCAGAACTTGCCGCTTTTTTATCTGAGTTTGGATTGCCGCAGTGACGACTTTTGGGACAAAGCTGTCGTTCGCGAGCGGGCTGACGATGTCGGCTTTACGACCGAACTGGCCATTCCAGGGAAATCCCAAGACCTGCCCCGAAGGCAGTGTGGCCGAACCATGCGGCCGTTGCCGTGAGATGGCACGTCAAGGGAACGCGATGTCGATCGCCCGCATCAGCTTTGGTGCCGATTGCAGTCTTTTTCTCCGCACCGGTGCCTGGCATTAGCTAGACCGACTGACGCTTCCACGCCGCAATCTTTTTGTCGTGGATACCATGCTTCACGGACAGTCCCGCCAACAGCACATCTGATCGAGGTGCATCCAAAGCAGTTTCGCCTTGAATCTCGGCATGGCTGCGCCCAAGAGCCCCCCCCATGCGGATCGCCGTGGTCGATGAAAGCGCCAGCCGTGCGGCTGTGATCCGCGAGGGGCTGGCGACGCTTCAGGATTGTGAAATTTTCGTGGTGACCGAGCGGCGCGGCCTCGTCGCGCGGATCGGCGAGATTTCCCCCGACATCGTGCTGATGGACCTCGGCAACCCCTCGCGCGACGTGCTCGAGGAGTATTTCGCGGTCAGCCGCGTTCTGGGTCGCCCGATCGCGATGTTCGTGGACGAAAGCGACGAGGAGTCGATTGCCGCATCGGTCGACGCGGGCGTGTCTTCCTACGTCGTCGACGGCCTCGCCTCCCATCGCATCCGGCCGATTCTCGACCTCGCGGTGCGTCGGTTCAATGCGTTCGCCCGGCTGCAGACCGATCTTGCGGAGGCAAAGGGCAAGCTCGCCGAGCGCGAACTGGTCGACAGAGCCAAGCGGATACTGATGGACAGCCGTGGCTTCACCGAACCACAAGCCTATGCCGAATTGCGCAAGACCGCGATGAATCAGGGCAAACGGATCGTCGAAATTGCCGAGGCGGTGGTGACCGCGCACCAGCTGATGGGAGGGACATGATGGCTTCCGGTGACACCGATAGCGAACTGACCGTCGGATTCCTCCCGCTGGTGGACGCGTGCTTGCCAATCCTTGCGCAGGAATGTGGTTTTGCGGAGGAGGAGGGCATCACCCTGCGCCTCCTGCGCGACATGAGCTGGGCGACGGTGCTCGACCGGCTACTCTACGGTCACAGCGACGCCGCGCACATGGTCGCGCCGCTCGCCATTGCGACAACTTTGGGGCGGGGGCGTCCGGCGCAGCCGGTTTCGGTGCCGTTCGTGCTGGGACTGAACGGCAACGCGGTCACGATGCGCCTCGATCTCGCCCGGGCCGTCAAACCGGCGGCCGGTCTGGGCGACCCGGTCACCGTCGGCGAACGGCTTCGGGCGCATGTCGCCGCGTCGGACCGGACGCTGCGCTTTGGCGTTGTCCATCGCTATTCGAGCCATAACTACATGCTGCGCTACTGGCTTGCGGCGTGCGGCATCAGGCCCGATATCGACGTGGAGATCACGACGGTTGCTCCGCCTTTCTGCGCCGACGCGCTGGAACATGGGGAAGTCGACGCGATCTGCGTCGGCGAGCCTTGGAACAGCGTTGCGGTCGAGCGCGGTGCTGGCGAGATCGTCATGGTCACTGCCCAGATCTGGCGCCGGGGGGTCGAAAAGGTGCTGGCCCTGCGCGAACCCGTCATGGAGGCGCGCCGGCCTCAGGTTGAGGCGCTGATCCGCGCGCTGCGCAAGGCAGGGTCACATTTCGTCGATCCCGCTCATCTGGAAAGCAACGCAGCCATTCTTGCGCGTGCCGAATATCTCGATGGCGATGCGAAGCTGATCGCCCGCGCGATTTCGGATCGCCTGCTGTTGGAGCGCGGTGGCCCGCTGCTGCACTATCCCGATTTCATGTTCCAGTATCGCGAAGCGGCGAATTTCCCTTGGGTTAGCCAGGCCGAGTGGCTGTATAGTCAGATGGTCCGATGGGACGACCTGACCTACCGCGCCGACGACGCGCGGAAGGCGGCGCGCGTGTTCCGCCCCGATATCTACCGCAGCGCGCTGATCGGAACGGGCGATGCGCTGCCAGGCGCCAGTTCGAAGGTCGAAGGCAGCCTTGCGGGGCCAACCTCCGTATCCATGCAGCAGGGTGTCATCACGATGGAAAACAACAGTTTTTTTGACGGGTTGCCGTTCGATCCGGTGCTGCTGGAGAGGTATATTGCGGCCCAGCGCAATAGCTGAATTCTTTTGCACTGCAAAAAAGGACTTGCCGAACGGCCGGCGAATCACTTAGTCTCCAGACCGAGCCGGATGGTTCCGTCCGAAGCTGGACGGGTCCACGACCGTCGGCACAGTCAATCATCGCGTGGCAATGGCGCCGCCCAGACCTTCCCATTGGGGATGTGTTCGGGCGGCTTTTCCGTGTTTGTCGCGCTGCATACAAGGGGTAGTCGAATGAACGGACGGACAGGGTTCAACAGGCGCGGCACCATCGCTATCCTGCTGGCTGGTATCGCGCTGGCAAGCTGCGGCAAGGGGGGCGAAGCGCCCAAGGCGCCTGCAGCATCCACCGGGGGGGTGGAAAAGCCTGCCCTGAAGCTCGGCTTCATCAAGCTCACCGATATGGCTCCGCTCGCCATTGCGCAGGAAAAGGGCTTTTTTCGCGAGGAAGGCCTGTCAGTCACGCTGGAACCGCAGGCCAACTGGAAGGTGCTCGTCGACGGCGTCAGCAGCGGCCAACTGGACGGCGCGCACATGCTTGCCGGTCAGGCGATCGCCACTGCGGCGGGCTTTGGCGGCAAGGTACCGCTGATCGCGCCATTGAGCCTCGACCTTAACGGCAATGCGATCACCGTTTCGAACAAGGTGTGGAGTCAGATCGAGGGCAAGCTGCCCAAGGGGCCGGACGGCAAGGTCGCTCACCCGATTTCGGCGTCGGCGCTCAAGGGCATGCCGCTGAAATGGGGCATGGTCTTCCCGACCAGCCCGCACAACTACGAGCTACGCTACTGGCTGGCGGCGGGCGGGATCAATCCCGGTTTCTACCTGCCGGGCGATGTTGCGGGAACCACCGGCGCGCAGATGCAGCTTTCGGTGACGCCGCCCCCACAAATGCCCTCGACGATGGAAGCGGGCACGATCGACGGCTATTCGGTCGGCGAGCCGTGGAACCAGGCGGCGGTGAAGAAGAAGATCGGCGTTCCGATCGTCACCGACGCGCAGATCTTCCCCGACAATCCCGAGAAGGT
>CAZGVX010000020.1:0-11744 GCA_964529225.1 uncultured Sphingobium sp. | reverse complement strand
TCGGCGTTCCGATCGTCACCGACGCGCAGATCTTCCCCGACAATCCCGAGAAGGTTCTCGGCATGACCGCGGACTTCGCGCAGAAGAACCCGAACACTGTCAAGGCCTTGCTGCGCGCGGTCATCAAGGCGCAGCAGTGGCTCGACGCCGACAATGGCGCGAACCGTGCCGAAGCGGTCAAAATCCTCAGCCAGTCCAACTATGTCGGTGCGGACGCCGATGTCATCGCCGCGTCGATGACGGGCCAGTTCACCTTTGCGCCGGGCGACACGCGGCCCGCGCCGGGCTTCAACATCTTCTTCAAGCAGAATGCGGGCTATCCCTTCTACTCCGACGCCGTGTGGTTCCTGACCCAGATGCGGCGCTGGGGCCAGATTCCGGCCGACAAGCCCGACCAGTGGTATTTCGATACCGCCAAGGCCGTGTATCGTCCCGACCTCTACCTCGCCGCCGCTGGCGAGCTGGCGGAAAAGGGTGTCATTCCCAAGGAAGCCGTTCCGCAAACCGACGGCTACAAACCCGAACAGTCCGGCTTCATCGACGGCATCAGCTTCAACGGCAAACAGCCCAACGCCTATCTCGCCAAGTTCGCCATCGGGCTGAAGCAGGGCCAGTCGGTGACGCCAGCAGGCGTGAAATAAGCCAAGGATCAGCGCCATGAACACCGTGCCCCTTCGCAAGAACCAGTTCTTCGCCACGCCATCGGACGAGAGTGAGGAGAAGGCGGCTGCGCCACTTCCCGCAACCACCGAGGTGACGCCCATGAGGACAAGCCGCACCCTGCCTTTCAACGTCAGGCTCCCCGCGCCGCGTGCCTCGTTCGAGGCACTGTGGCCGCCCCTCGTCGGGATCGGCGCATTCCTGGGCCTGTGGGCGCTGCTTGCGCCGATGGTGCAGACCTCGCTGGGCGCGCTGCCAGGACCGGGAGACGTATGGGCCGCGTTTGCCGGACTGATGGAGGAAAACGCTGCCGCGCGCGTTTCGGCGGCGCAGGCAGCAGCATCGGGTTTTGCCTATACGGGGCCGCCCACCTTCGTCGACCAGATATGGACGAGCCTGCAGACCGTGGCGGCGGGCTTCATCCTGTCGACACTGTTCGCGGTGCCGCTCGGACTCGTCGCGGGCATGTCGAAGCGGGTGAACGCCGCGATCAACCCGCTGGTTCAGGTGATGCGCCCGGTCAGTCCGCTCGCCTGGCTGCCGATCGTGACGATGGTCGTCTCCGCGTCCATGGTCAGCGACGACCCGAGCCTGCCCAAGGCGTTCGTGATCTCTGCCGTCGTGGTCATGCTCTGCTCGCTCTGGCCGACGCTCATCAACACCGCCATCGGTACCGCAAGCATCGACAAGGACCTGATCGCGGTCGGCCGCGTGCTGCGGCTCGGCTGGTTCGCGCGGCTGACCCGGCTCGTGCTGCCGTCCTCGCTGCCCTATATCTTCACGGGTATGCGGCTGTCGCTCGGCACCGGCTGGATGGTGCTGATCGCCGCCGAAATGCTCGCGCAGAACCCCGGCCTCGGCAAGTTCGTGTGGGACGAGTTCCAGAATGGCTCCGAAAAGTCGCTGGCGCGGATCATGGTCGCTGTCGTGGTGATCGGCCTCATCGGCTTCGGCCTCGATCGGGTGATGATGGCCCTGCAGGCCTTCGTCAGCCGCAACCGCGCCGTCTGAGGGAGAACGCCGTGGCTACGATCCTTTCGCTGCGCAACCTCGCCAAGAGCTACACCGCCACATCCGGTGTCGTCACCGATGTGCTGGGCGGCATCGACCTGGATGTCGAGGAGGGCGAATTCATCGCCATCCTGGGCTTTTCGGGGGCAGGCAAGACCACGCTCATCTCCGCCATCGCGGGGCTCGTCACGCCTGATGCCGGGGAGATACTATTGCGCGGGAGGCCGGTGGACGGTCCCGACAAGGACCGCGGGCTGGTGTTCCAGTCCTATTCGCTCTTTCCGTGGCTGACGGTAGGGCAGAATGTCGCGCTGGCGGTCGATGCGGTTCACAAGAACCGGGGCAAGGCGGAGCGGGCGGCGCTCGTCCGGCAGAAGGTCAATCTCGTCGGCCTGTCCCATGCGATCGACCGCAAACCCGCACAATTGTCCGGCGGCATGCGCCAGCGCGTCGCGGTGGCACGGGCATTGGCGATGGAGCCGGACATTCTGCTGCTTGATGAGCCGCTGTCGGCGCTTGACGCGCTCACGCGTGCCAAGCTGCAGGACGAGATCGACCGCATCCGTGCGGAAGAGAAACGCACCATCATCCTTGTGACCAACGATGTCGACGAGGCGCTGCTGCTGGCCGACCGCGTGGCCGTCCTGACGCCGGCGCCGGCCGCCCGGATCGGCCGCATTTTCCCGGTCGCGCTGCCGCGCCCCCGCGACCGGCGGGCGGTCAACGACAGCGTGGCGTTCCAGACAATCCGCACCGAAATCGTGTCCTACCTCGGCAGCCTTGCGGGAGAGAAAGCGGCCAGGGGCAGCGAATTCGGCGCTCTGCCCGATGTCACCCCGCTTGACCTCGCGCAGCCACCCAAGGCGTATCAGGACGCTGCGCGGAGGGGCACGACGCGACGCTATCTGGAATTCTGGAAGCTTCACAAGGTCTATCCGACGCCCAAGGGGCCCCTGACCGTGGTCGAGGACTTCAACCTCTTGATGGACAAGGGCGAGTTCGTGTCGCTCATCGGCCATTCGGGCTGCGGCAAGTCAACGGTGCTGACAATGGCGGCTGGCCTGAATGCCATCAGTTCGGGGGGCATTGTCCTTGACAATCGCGAGATCGACATTGCCGGCCCCGACAAGGCTGTCGTGTTCCAGGCACCCAGCCTGATGCCGTGGCTGACGGCGCGGCAGAATGTCGCGCTCGGCGTCGAGCGCGTCTATCCGCATGCCAGCCGGGTAGAGCGACGCGAGATCGTCGACTACTATCTCGACCGTGTCGGTCTGGCAGACGCGCGCGACAGGATGGCGGCGGAGATGTCGAACGGCATGCGCCAGCGCGTGGGCATCGCGCGCGCCTTTGCCCTGTCCCCACGTCTGCTTCTCCTCGACGAGCCTTTCGGGATGCTCGACAGCCTGACCCGCTGGGATTTGCAGGACGTTCTGGTCGAGGTGTGGAACCGCACCAAGGTAACCGCGATCATGGTCACGCACGACGTCGACGAGGCCATTCTTCTAGCCGACCGCGTCGTGATGATGACCAACGGCCCCAACGCAACGATCGGCCAGATCCTCAAGGTCGACCTCCCGCGTCCGCGCAACCGCAAGGAACTACTCAATCACCCGTTGTTCTATGCCTATCGCCAGCAGGTTCTGCAATTCCTGGCGGAGCATGATCACGGCGCTCAGGCGCACGCCGCCTGACCGGAGGCGCCGGACATCGGAGCACAAGAAAGCGTCAGAAGGCGCATGTGAGAGAGGACGCCTGACCGGCCTTTTTACAAAGGGGATCAGGGAATATGAAGAACGCCGTATCCGCGGCGGCGCTGCTCGCGTCGTCGATCATAGCCGCTTGTCCTGCGTACGCCGCTGGTCCGGCCGCCTTTGGCGACCCGGTGCCTCTTGGCGCCGGGCTGACCTTTGACCCGATCATCGACGCGCGCTTGCGTCATGAAACGGTCGACCAGCCCACCGTGGATGCCGATGCAGTGACGCTACGCCTCCGCTCCGGCTTCGAGCTGAAGCATCTTGCATCGCATCTGTCGGTACTGGTCGAAGCCGAAGGCACGCTTGCCATCGACAGCGGATATAATGCCTTTCCCTTCGCGCTGGCGGGCAATCCGCAACGTCGCCCGCAATATGCCACGGTCGCCGACCCGGAGAGCATCGAGCTCAACCGCGCGCAGATCATGTACCGGACGCCGAAATTCGCGCTGACGCTCGGCCGGCAGCGGATCAACCTGGACGACCAGCGGTTCGTAGGGTCTGTCGGCTGGCGCCAGAATGAGCAGACCTTCGACGCGGTGCGCGCGGAAGCGACGATCGGCCCGGTCACGCTCGATGGCACCTATGCGATCGAGCAGAACGCGATCTTCGGGTCGGAAGCGGGTCCGCGTCGTTCGATGGACGGCGATTTCGTGTTCCTCGGCGCGGGGGCGAAGCTGGGTCCGGTGACCGCCAAGGCATTCTCTTACCTTCTCGACTATGACGAGAGCTTCGCGTTCGCCAACTCGTCGCAGACCTATGGCATCCGCATCGCCGGTGCGGTGCCGCTGTCGAAGGCGGTGAAATTGAACCTCGCCGCCAGCTATGCGCGCCAGAGCGACCTTGGCCGCAACCCTTCGGACTATGCGGCGGACTATCTGTCCGGCGAGGTCGGTCTCGGCTACAAGGGTTTTACCCTGACCGGCGGCTATGAAGAGCTCGGTGCCGACAAGGCGGCGGGCAAGTCCTTCCAGACCCCGCTCGCGACGCTCCACAAGTTCAACGGCTGGGCCGACCTGTTCCTTGCCACGCCGGGCAACGGGTTGCAGGACGCCTATGTCTCGGTCGCCAAGGCCTTCCCGAAGGTCAAGGCGGTGCAGGGCCTCAATGTCGCTGTCGCCTATCACGACTTCCGCAGCGACACCGGCAACATGCGGTTCGGCAGTGAATGGGACGCGAGCCTCGGCTTCAAGACCAAAATGGTCGGGTGGCTGGTCAAATATGCCAATTACGACGCCGATCGTTTCAGCACCGACCGCGAAATCCTCTGGCTCCAGGCCGAACTGGCATTCTGACGGGATGCTGCACTGCAAGATTAGGGCTTGCAGTGCAGCCCCCGAATCGGTTAGCCAATGACAAGCAAAGCCGAAGCGCCGCCCATTGTCGGACGACTCAGCGCAAGGCCGACAGATCAACATCGCGTGGCAACGTCGCCGCCCAGACCTTCCCCATCGGGATGCGTTCGGGCGGCTTTTTCGTGTTTGCGCGTCCGGTAAGGAAGACCTCGAGTGAACGCCCCTTCGATCCTGACGCACAGGGACCGCTCCGCGCCAGTAAGGCAACGGTTGGTCGTGATCGGCAACGGCATGGCGGGCTGCCGCGCGGTGGAGGAAATCCTCGCCCGCGATCCCGACCGCTTCGACGTGACGATCTTCGGTGCCGAGCCGCGCGTGAACTACAACCGCATCATGCTCTCGCCCGTACTGGCGGGCGAGAAGGCGTTCGACGACATCGTCATTAATGGCGAGGACTGGTATGCCGACAACGCGATCACGCTGGTGGCGGGCGATCCCGTGGTCGCGATCGACCGGACGGCCCGTACTGTGCTGGCACGGTCCGGCCGCATCGCGTCCTATGACCGGCTGCTGATCGCCACTGGCTCCGATCCGTTCATCATTCCCGTGCCGGGCCGTGATCTGGCCGGCGTGGTGACGTTTCGCGATCTTGACGATGTGGACCGCATGCTTGCCGCTGCTGATAAGGGCGGGGAAGCCGTCGTCATCGGAGGAGGCCTGCTGGGGCTGGAGGCCGCGCACGGCCTCTCGCTCCGGGGCATGACGGTCACAGTGATCCATCTGATGCCGACCCTGATGGAGCGCCAGCTCGACGAGGCGGCGGGCTATCTGCTGAAAGCCGAACTCGAACGGCGCGGCCAGACCATCGTGACGGGCGGTGACACCGCAGAAATCATCGGGCGTGACGGCCATGTAGCGGGCGTGCGGCTGAAGGACGGGCGCGCGTTTCCCGCCGACATCGTGGTGATGGCGGTGGGCATCCGCCCCGCCACCGCGCTCGCCAGCGCGGCCGGGCTGGAGGTGGAGCGCGGGATTGTCGTGGACGATCATATGGTGACCAGCGACCCGGCGATCATGGCGGTCGGCGAGTGCGTTCAGCATCGCGGCACCTGCTACGGCCTCGTCGCGCCGCTCTGGGAGATGTGTCGCTCGCTCGCCGATGCCGCGACCGACGCGCCGTCGGGCTATTTCGGATCGGCGACCTCGACCAAGCTCAAGGTGTCGGGCATCGACCTTTTCTCCGCCGGCGACTTTTCTGGCGGCGGGGGTGCCGAGGACATCGTGATGCGCGACGCCGCGCGCGGCATCTACAAGCGGGTCGTGGTGCGGGAAGACCGGCTGGCCGGTGTCGTGCTCTATGGCGATACCGCCGACGGCAACTGGTATTTCGACTTGCTGAAGAAAGGCGAGGACATCTCGGGCGTCCGCGAGGCGCTGATCTTTGGTCAGGCGTTCGCCGCGGGGGGCGCTCTGCCGGACCCTAATGCCGCCGTTGCAGCACTTTCGGACGACGCGGAGATCTGCGGCTGCAACGGCGTGTCCAAGGGCAAGGTGATCGAGACGATCCGTGCGGGCGCGTGCAGCCTCGACGCGGTGCGCGGCAGCTGCAAGGCGTCGGCAAGCTGCGGCAGCTGCACCGGGCTGGTCGAAAGCCTGCTGGCGCTGACGCTTGGCGGCGCGGTCGAGGCCGGGCCGAAGACGCTCTGCAAATGCACCAGCTTCAGCCATGACGACGTTCGCCGCCTAATCCTCGAAAAATCGCTGCGGTCGATTCCGCAGGTGATGCAGGAACTGCACTGGACGACGCCCGACGGCTGCTCCTCCTGCCGCCCCGCGCTCAATTACTATCTGCTGTGCGCCTGGCCTGACGAATATGAGGATGACCAGAAGAGTCGCTTCGTCAACGAACGGCTCCACGCCAATATCCAGAAGGACGGCACCTATTCGGTCGTGCCGCGGATGTGGGGCGGCCTGACCAACCCGCGCGAGCTGCGCGCGATCGCCGACGTGGTGGAGAAATTCAACGCGCCGATGGTCAAGGTTACCGGCGGCCAGCGGCTCGACATCTTCGGGATCAAAAAGGAAGACCTCCCCGCCGTCTGGGCTGACCTCAACGCTGCCGGAATGGTGTCGGGCCATGCCTATGGCAAGTCGCTGCGCACGGTAAAGACCTGCGTCGGGTCCGAATGGTGCCGCTTCGGAACACAGGACTCCACGGGGCTCGGCGTCAGGATCGAACGCATGACCTGGGGGTCGTGGATGCCCCACAAGTTCAAGATCGCGGTCAGCGGCTGCCCGCGCAACTGCGCCGAAGCGACGATCAAGGATTTCGGCGTGGTCTGCGTCGACTCCGGCTACGAACTGCATGTCGGCGGCAATGGCGGGATCAAGGTCCGCGCCACCGACCTGCTCTGCAAGGTCGCGACCGAGGCCGAAGCGATGGAGGTCTGCGCGGCGTTCATCCAGCTGTATCGCGAACAGGCACATTATCTGGAGCGCACCGCGCCATGGATCGAACGCGTCGGGCTGGAGCATGTCAAGGCGGCGCTGTTCGCCGATCCGGCGAGCGTCGAGCGCCTCGCCGCGCGCTTCCGCCATTCGCAGCAGTTCATGCAGGACGATCCGTGGGCCGCGCGCGCCGCTGGCGACAACGCCGATCTGCACCAGCATCTCGCAGAGTTCCGCCCGCTTCAGATGGAGAATGCAGGATGATCGGTGACTGGCTCGACATCGGCCCGGTGGAACAGATCGCCCCCGGCACCGCGCGGACGCTGCCCGTTGCGGGCGCGGACGAAATCGCGGTGTTCCGCACGCTGCGCAACGAGGTCTACGCGCTGGTGAACCGCTGCCCGCACAAGCAGGGTCCGCTGTCGCAGGGCATCGTTCACGGCACTGTCGTCACCTGCCCGCTGCACAGCTGGAACATCTCGCTGAGGACAGGCGAAGTCCTGGGCGAAAGCGAGGACGAAATGGGCGCGTGCGTGCCGACAGTCCCGATGAAGGTCGACGCCGGGCGCATGTACCTGCTGCGCTCGGCCGTCGTGGGGCAGCGCGCGGCTTGAGCGCGATCCGCACGACCTGCCCCTATTGCGGCGTCGGCTGCGGCATCCGCGCCGAGGTGACGGGCGCGCGCTCGCTGAGCGTTCGGGGCGATACCGATCATCCCGCCAATTTCGGTCGGCTCTGTTCCAAGGGGACCCATCTCGGCGAGACGGTGATGCTGGAGGGGCGGCTGCTCCACCCGATGATCGGCGACCGGCGCGCTGGCTGGGATGAGGCGCTCGACCTGGTGGCGGGCCGAATGCGCGACTGCATCGAGAGCCACGGGCCGGACAGCGTTGCCTTTTACGTGTCCGGACAGCTGCTGACGGAGGATTATTACGCGGCCAACAAGCTGATGAAGGGCTTTGTCGGCAGCGCCAATATCGACACCAACAGCCGGCTGTGCATGGCCAGCGCGGTCGCAGCGCACAACCGCGCCTTTGGCGAGGACGTCGTGCCCGTCACTTATGACGATCTCGACGAGGCCGATCTGATCCTGCTCGTCGGGTCGAACACCGCGTGGTGCCATCCAGTGATCTGGCAACGGATCGAGGCCACGCGCGAGCGGCGGGGCACGAAAATCGTCGTCATCGACCCGCGCCGGACCGAAACCGCCGAGCAGGCGGACCTGCACGTGCCGGTTCAGCCTGACGGCGACGTGGCCCTGTTCAACGCGCTGCGCGCGGAGATGGGGCGGCGCGGGCTCGCGGCTCCGTCGGTGCCGGCGGCCGATCCCGGCATCGACTCCGCGGTCTTTTCGGCGCTCGCCGACCTCGTCGCCGCGCATTCGCGCATGGTGACCGTCTTCTCGATGGGCGCGAACCAGTCGGTCGCGGGCACCGACAAGGGCAATGCGATCATCAACCTGCACTTGGCCATGGGCCGGATCAATGCGCCCGGAATGGGACCGTTTTCTATGACCGGGCAGCCCAATGCGATGGGCGGGCGCGAAGTCGGCGGGCTGGCCAACATGCTTGCCTGCCATCTCGGCTTTTCGGAGGCGGAGCGCACCGATGTCGCCGCCTTCTGGCAAGCTCCCCGCCTGTGCGGAGGACCGGGGCTCAAGGCCGTGGACCTGTTCCGCGCGGTCCATGACGGCCGGATCAAATTCCTGTGGGTGATGGGCACCAACCCGGCGGTGTCGATGCCTGATGCGGGCTTCGTGCGCGAATCGCTGGCGCGGTGCGAGACGCTGGTCGTGTCGGAGGTGATCGCCGACACCGACACCGCGCGGCTCGCGCACATCCGCCTGCCCGCGCTGGCGTGGGGCGAAAAGGACGGCACCGTCACCAATTCGGAACGGCGTATCAGCCGTCAGCGTGCACTGTTCGCTGCTCCCGGCGAAGCACGCGCGGACTGGGCGATCGTCGCCGATGTGGCGCGGCGGATGGGTTTTGGCGCGGGCTTCGACTGGCCGAACGCCGCCGCGATCTTCCGTGAATATGCCGCGATGACGGCGATTTCGGTGCGCCATGGCAAGGTGCTGGACCTCACCGAACGCGCCGATCTTTCCGACAGTGACTATGTGGCCATGGAGCCGTTCGTCTGGGGCGGGCGGCATCCACTGGCGGGCAGGCGGGGGCGGATCGTGCCCGTCAAACCCCGCGCCCGTGCCGCTGACCCGGCCTTTCCGCTGCGGCTCAACACCGGGCGCTACCGTGACCAGTGGCACACCATGACTCGCACCGGCCTTTCGCCCACGCTGGCGCAGCACAGGCGCGAGCCTCTGGTCGAGGTTCACCCCGGTGATGCGGCAGCGGCGGGTGTTGTCGACGGCGGTCTCGCGCGGGTCGCCAGCCCCTCGGGCATCGCCGTCTTCCGGGTGGCCGTAACCGACGCGCAGGTGCCCGGCCAGCTGTTCGTTCCGATGCACTGGAGCGACGCGCTGGCGAGCGGTGGGCGGGCCAATCTCCTGCCCGATCAGGCGGTCGATCCGGTGTCGGGGCAGCCGGGGTTCAAGAACAACGCCTGTCGTATCGAGCCGGTGAAGAGCGAATGGCGGGCGTTTCTCATCCGGGGTGACACCATCGCCCCCGAAGGGCTGATCTGGTGGAGCCGTTCCGCCATTCGCGGCGGCTGGCTGTACGAACTGGCAGGCGACGACACGGTTGATGTCGATGCACTGCTTCCATCCGGCGATCGCGTGGAAGCCGCCGATATCGTTCGCGGAATGCGCAGGGTGGTGGCACTCGACGAGCGCGGCGGACTGCTTGCCGCGCTTTATCTTACGCGCAGCGGCCAGCTTCCGCCGCGCGAGTGGATCGCCGGCCAGCTGGGGTCGGGGAAGGCCCGGCTAGCGGAACTGCTGGCGGGCCGGCCCGCCGGTGCCGTCGCGGATCGCGGTCCAATCGTCTGCATCTGTCACGGTATCGGTGCGGCGGAGATTCTCGCCGCAGCAGACCGGGGCGCGAGTACCGTTGCCGAGATCGGCACCGCCTGCAGCGCCGGTACCAATTGCGGTTCCTGTCGACCCGCCATCGCGCGGATGCTGCGCGACTGGAGCGCGACGGTAGCCGAGGCAGCGGAATGAAGGACTTTCCTGCAGGTATGGTGTGGCTGGTCGGTGCCGGGCCGGGCGATCCTGAACTGCTGACGCGCAAGGCTGAACGGCTGATCGGCGCGGCGACCGTGATCTACTATGACGCGCTGGTGGGGCCGGGCGTGCTCGACCTCGCCGCGCCCGCCGCGCAACGGATCCATGTCGGCAAGCGTTCGGGGCGTCATTCCAGGGATCAGGGCGCGATCGACGCGCTCATCGTCGAGGGAGCGCTGGCCGGCGAACGGGTCGTCCGGCTCAAGGGCGGCGATCCGGCGATCTTCGGCCGCGTCACCGAAGAGCTGACCGCCTGCCATGCGGCGGGGATTGCGGTGCGCGTCTGCCCCGGCGTCACGGCGGCGAGCGCGGCGGCTGCAAGTCTCGGCGCATCGCTCACGCTGCGCGGCCTCGCCCGCAAGCTGACCTTCGTGACGGCCCACGCCCGCGCGGGCGAGGTACTCGATCTCGACTGGTTGAAGCTTGCCGACCCCGACGCAACGCTCGTCGTCTATATGGGCAAGGCATCGGCCAACGACATCGCACGCCAGCTCATCACCGCCGGTCTGCCCGCCCGCACGCCCGTCGCCCTTGTTGAATCCGCCAGCCTGCCGGAGGAGCGCCATTTCCATACGCGGCTCGATCTGATGCCTCTGGTGGCGCGCACTGCCCTCGGTAAAGGGCCGGCATTGCTGATGATCGGCGAGGCGCTGCGAGCTCCTTGCCCTGACGGAGGCAGGGATGGCTCGCTCGGGAGGCGAGGATTTCTCGCCGCAGCCGCAGACCGACGCCGGAGCCACAACTAGCGCGCTGGCATGATCTACCCGATCGCGCTGGAGGCCGTGCAGCGGATCGATGCGTTGTTCGATATTGAGCGCGGTATCAACGGCAAGTCCGCTGCCGAGCGCCTTGCCGTCCGTCAGGAGCTGAGTGCGCCGTTGATGGCAGAGCTTCACGCATGGCTCGCCAGCCAACTCGGCCGGCTGTCACGCAACCACGACCTCGCCAAGGCCATCAACTACATGCTGCGGCGCTGGGACGCGTTTACCCGTTCCTCGACGACGGCCGCATCTGCCTCACCAACAACGCCGCAGAACGAGCACTGCGCTGTGTGCCGCTCGGGCGGAAGGCGTGGCTGATCTGCGGTTCAGATCGCGGGGGGCAGCGGGCGGCGCTGCTCTACACGCTGATCCAGACAGCCCGGCTCAACGACGTCGATCCGCAGGCGTGGCTGGCTGATGTGCTGGCCCGGATCGCGGAATGCCGTGTCAGCAGGCTGGGCGAGCTGCTGCCTTGGAACTGGCAGGTCCGAAAGTAACCCGAACTGGCTCAAGGCCGCCAAAATTTGCGGCGTTCATGCGGGCCAGGAGAACGCGAAAAGGGCGCTGACCGGAAAACCCAGAAAAGTGGTGGGCGATGACAGGCTCGAACTGCCGACATCCTCGGTGTAAA
>CAZGVX010000019.1:0-37814 GCA_964529225.1 uncultured Sphingobium sp. | reverse complement strand
CCGCAGATGGTGGGCGCGACAGGGATTGAACCTGTGACCCCACCCGTGTGAAGGGTGGCAGCACCCGTTATCCGGGTTGTTTCTCGTTACTGCCGTTCCCAGATTTCCGCCATTTCCTAAACATCAGTGTTTCTGCCGTTTTTATCGAATTTAGAGGTTTATCGGCGTTGCTAGTGGGGACTTAGTGGGGTGGACTTTTTGACCGTTTTAGGGTATAATACTCCTATACCCCACTGCATTCCCCACTGCAAATTGGAGGTATGGACAACGAAAATCGGAAAGGAACCCCACCCCAATGCAACAGCCCAAACGCCCCATCGGTCGCCCCGGACGCTACGCCAAGTTTGACCGCTTCGAGGCCGATTTGCCGGACGTGATGAAGAAGCGCCCCGCCTATTGCGATGGCATCGGCCTTTTCAAAGGAGCGACAGGCTGCACGGTCTGGCTCAAGATCAGAATGCCGGTTGGCGGCGTCCACAATGGCCGGACAGTCCCCATTGGCGGGTCTGTGGAGATCAAGAAGGGCAAGCGCGCATCTTGGACGTGGCAGGAATTGATTGAGGAGCGGGATCGGCTGCAAAAGCTGGCTGATCATGGCGAGGCGCTGGAAGCCACCCAAACGCCCACCTTTGCGGTTCATGCCGGGGAATGGCTGGAACGCAAGAAATCGACGTTGAAGAGTTTCGGCGTCACCCAGGGCAATGTGAACCGCTCTTTGATCCCTGCCTTTGGGAAAATGGCGCTCGACGCGATCACCGTTGGCGATGTGAACAAGTGGATTGGCAAGAAGCGGGCAACGCTCAAGCCCGCGACGGTCCAACGGGAATTGAACACCTTCAACGCGATTATGAACGATGCCGTCAAGAACGGCCTGATTGACCGGAACCCGGCCACATGGGCGGACAAGCCCAAGGGCGCGGAAGCGAGGCAGCGGTTCATTACCGTGGAAGAATACAAGACCATTCTTGCCACCTGTGAGGGGATCGAACGGGAGCAGGAGGAAAAGAGCGAACAGACACCCCACCGGATCAGGGGATGGCTACGACACTTCGTATCATGGGCATACAATTCCGGGATGCGGCGGGCCGAAATCTTGGCGTTGCACTGGCACAACGTCCGGGAGGTGGACGAGGAGCATACCGTGGTCGAAGTGCTCAACACGAAGGGCAACAAATCGCGGTTCGTTAGCTGCACCCCGGAAATGAAGGCGATCCTTACGGCATTGAAGGCTCTGCCTCGCATGGAAGGGGATGACAGGCTGTTTCCGCTGTCCATGACCACGTTGAAGCGGAACCTTGCTGCGCTGTGGAAAGCTACCGGGCTAAAGGATGTGCGTTTGCATGACCTTCGCCGGAGCCATGCCACAATCCTGATGAGCAAGGGCATAGACCCTCGCACCATCGCCGGACGGCTGGGGCATAGCGGGACTGCAATGCTGGCCAAGCACTACGCTGTGGACCGGGGCGACAAGGAGGCGGCTGCGGCCTTTGCATGAAGGCAGTCGGTCAAGCGGCGGTCTAGGGAAAGTCTATCAGAGTCTAGCGGTCCTGGACGCTGATAAATCAGCAAATTCCGTGCCAGATAACCGAAATGTCAGTTTTTGCTTGACAAATCGGTCATTTTGCTATACAATGATGGTATGGATTGGGGAGTTTTCCCTGTCCATATTTCACTAGACTAAGAGCCAACGCTCCGTTCGAGGCAACCGCCCCGCACGGGGCTTTCGCTCGTCCAAAGAGGATGAATGAATTGCAGATCGAACCTGATTTTTACACCGACAAGGACGTTGCCCGGAAGCTGAACCTATCAGCGTCTTGGGTCAGGGTGGAACGGCATAAGCGGCGCAAAGGCTTGCAACATACCCTGAATGTCGATCCCCGATATATCGGCAAATGCCCCCGCTACCTGCGGGCAGAGATTGACGCCTTCGTGGCGTCGATTGCAGCGGCATAAGGGGGGCATCATGTTTTACGACAAGATGATGGCGGGGGCGGAATATACCGCCTCCTGTGCCCCTGTGGACGCGCTACAGGCCGTTTGCACGTTGGACGCTACGTTCACCGCCCAAGCGGTCCAATCGACTCCTATGCGTTTCAGGCCGCCAAAGGGGATATGGCTTGATCACGGGCAGGATTTCCGGGAGCCGGAAGGAGATGCGTTCACCCGCCATGTCCTTGGGCTGATCGCGCCATTTGAGAAGCTGAAGAACAAGCGGAGCGAAAAGCAGGCACAGCATCACTATACGCGAGTCCGCAAGGCGCTCGCCAACGGGTTGCGGTGCTTCTACTACTTTGACCCGGCACTTGTGGCCTTCATTCGCCACGGTGGGCGGCTCAAGGGCAAACCTGAATGGCTCACCGGCACGGGTATGAAAGCCGTAACCGACGCTATGCGCGACGCTGGCCTGATCACCATCAACATGGGTGAGCAGGGCACGGCTCCCACCTACGAAGCCACGGAGGCGCTATTGTTCGCAGCCCTCGACTTCGGAGTAACGGAAGCGAGCCTCACGCACTGCATCACCCGTGAACGGCTGGTGAGGATGTATGAAACCAATCGGGACGGTCCCTATGCCGCCTTCGATCCGAACGACGAAACTGAGTGCTGGACCGCGAAGCTCGAAGCCTTCAACGGCTTTCTTGATCAACAGGACATCGCCCTGGACCTGTCCTTTGCCGAACAGGCAAGGGTTGCCGGTTGCCTGAATTACAAGCGGGATTGTGACCTGCCCCGGTATCACACGCCGGACATGTCCCGGATGCACCTGTTCCGGCAATTCAACAACGGCACGTTCAACGATGGTGGGCGGCTCTATGGCGGTTGCTGGATCAGCGTTCCGAAAGACCTCCGGTCCCGGATGACCATCAACGGTAATCCAACCGTTGAACTGGACTATTCAGGCTGCGCCATTCGGATGCTCTATCACCTTCGCGGCATAGACTGCCCGGACGATCCCTATCGCTTGGAGGAAATCGCAGCCCTCGAAGCGGAACAGGGCCTTCCGGCTGGCCACTACAGGGAGGCGGTCAAAGCCCTTACCCAAGCCCGTATCAACGGAACGAACAGGGAAAAGGATATGATGTGCAGCCTGCCGGACGGCTTGTCCTTCGCTCCTCATTTCAAGCGGGGCGAGGTGACAAGGATGATCGAGGCCAAGCATGAAGCGATTGCGGGTGACTTCGGGTCCGGGGCGGGCATTCGCCTGCAACGCCTGGACTCGGATTTGGCCTTGAGCATCATAACCGGACTGATGGAAGAAGGGATTGTCGCTCTTCCAATCCATGACTCTTTCATAGTTGAAGCGATCCACAAGGACCGATTGTTTCAGGAAATGAATGACAGATACAAGGAGATGTTTGGATTTAATCCAGTGATCAAATAGGGGGTATTCAAGCTCCCTCTCGTATAAGTGATAAGAACTTTTGATCTTGCGAGCGATCCGGTTGGGTTGTTTTCTGTTCGGCAAGTGCGGCACTGGGCCGCTGATTGTTGACGGTTCACCCGCCGGATGCCCGCCCTCAAAACTGCCGAGCGGGGAAGCCGGAAAATGGACGGCGTTCGCATCGGGCGCTTGCCGTCGTTGTTCCATCGACTCCGATATGCCCCTCGAACAATTCGCCGTTCTCACGATTGACCGATTGTTCGCTACCTCGTCCTGTTTGGCCGTAGGTATCGTAAAACGTGATCTTGGTTTCTTCCACGCGGAATATGGGCCGCGTTGTGGCGCATTCTCCATCGCAGTAGCGTCCGCTCGCAAGGTCGAGGCGGAACGACCGCGTAAACGCAGCTTCCTGCACCCCGGCTTTTGAAATCCGCGTTTCCGTGCCTTGGCACAACAAGTCGAACGCGGCCAAATGCTGCCCGTCCTGCGATGGTGCCGGTTCCGTGGTGTAGGGCTGATTAGTATCAAAGGGGGCGGCGGACGGTGCGGGTTGCCCAGCCATGAACTGTTCTGCCGTTATCGTGCCGTCAGCGGGCGCGCTACTGACCCCGCACGAGCGGCGAATTTGGTTGCTCATGTCAAACCGCTGGTGGGCAAAAGCTAGATTGGCCGCGCCCTGGCAGTCACCAGCCGCAAGCATTTGTCTGATCCGTCTCTGAAACCCGCGTTCTTGCGAGCGTGCAATCATGTCGCCAATGAAGCCGAGCGCCGTCCCGTTCGTCTGCGGGTGGCTCATATCAGGCGTCGGCTGCCTCGCTCCCGTCGTGTTGCAGGTTGCCATGCCGCCCCCGATGCTGGTGCAGTCCGTTGAACTGGACGTTCCGTTCGTGCCCATGTTGTCGCAATGGACCATGCCCCCGCCAATGCTCATGCAATTGCTGGTTTGGGCAACCGCGCTCCCGGCACAGGCCAAGGCCGCAAGGGCAACAGCGTTTCGCAACATTGGCAGGCACCCCCAAATCCCCGATTAGAAAATGAGGTATAAATGCCCGTGGACTGAAAGTCACCATTTGCCGTCTATCCTGCCCGACGGACGAGGAGGCAATCCTTCACGAATTGGGCAAGAGGATCAGGGCGCAGCGCAAGAGCATCGGCCTGACACAGGAGGCGCTTGCCTTGGCGGCGAACGTGGATCGTTCCTATTATGGTGCGGTTGAACGAGGCGAGCGCAATGTCACCTTCACCGTTCTTTGCCGTCTGTGCATCGCCCTGCAATGCGACGTGGCCAAACTGACAGACAAGCTGCCACCCCCGGCCTGATTGCTTCCGGGAATTGGCAATCGGCTACGCTGCGTTATCAGCGCTATTCTGCGTCCCCGGCCCATACCAGCCGAGCCGATGCAATGGCGCTCCTAGCGGCCTTTGAGTCCATTTTAGGGGTATATGTCGGCGGCAGGGTCTATTTGCTGAAACGAACCGCAATCGAACCCGGCCCAATATTGCGCAAACCGTAGGCTGCCCCCTTTGGGAGTGCCGCCTTGTCGGCTATGTGGTTGCAATCTGCGGCTCCGAAGGTTTAGCTGCTTCAAAAGGGGGCCAGGTGGCGAAGGCAGTTAAGCAAGCAGTAAGCGCATTTGACGAAGCAATTCGGACGATCCGCGAAACCAAGAAAGGTCAGGAAGCGGCCATGTACGGCCCGCTCCGCGACATATTTTGCGATGTACTGGGTTATCCGCGTAGTTCGGTTCACATTGATATTGCCGGAGAGGCTGGAAGGCCCGACGTAACTTGCCGAGCGCCATCCGGCATTATAGACCGCAACGGCAAATCGCTTGATATCGACTGGATGGTTGTCGAGGCGAAGGACGAACACGACGCATTTTCGACGGCTGGCAAACGGGAAGCCATCTTCGCGCAAAAGGCGAAATACATCCGCCCGGACACGGCATGGTTTGTCATGGCCGATCCGACAATCATCGTTGCCCGTCCGGTGATGAATTCCACCCATGATAGCGCGAACGATATCGTTTTTGCTCTCGACTCAGCGGCGGACGAAGCCGGGTTCCGAGCGACCTTCGCGCGGTTGTCCTATGGTGTGGCAGGCGTCCCCCAGCGGTTGAAGGCGTTCCGGGAAGGCGACACCAGCCTGATTGCCACTGAAAAGCTGACGATCCCGGACAAGGCCACCAAGCGGCAGGAAAATCAGGTCACTGTTGCCCGCCGCAACTTCTATGAGACGCTGCGCAACACCACCGGCCATTTGCAGGAGTCCACCCTTGGAACGCTGCAATCGGTTCTCAGCATGGCGACCGATGTTTCCGAGGCGTGGAGGGCGTTCACGGAAAAATACCCCGATGCCGTGTTTGACCCCTACACGCTGACCGCGACGGCAAGGCCCGACAACTACGAGTTGGCGATGACCTATGGCGGTGACGTTGCCCGCCTCAATCGCAAGCTGAAAAAGGCTGGTAGCATCGCCCGGCTGGCGCTCGACGGTCTGCCCGAATTCAAGGCACGGGTGAACGCCAAGGAGGGCGATGCCAAGGAGGAAAAGAAGGTCTTGGAGATGTTCGCGACCGAAACCGCGAACCTCATCCTTGCCCGTATTCTGTTGATCCGGTTTTTCGAGGATCACGGATTTTTCGGAGCCAATCGCTTCCTCTGCAACGGCGGCGTAGAGGCGTTCCAGAAACTGCGGGAGAAGTTCACCTTCGGATACACCCGCCTGCTGAAAATGGCCTATGAGAAGGCTCAGGCGCTCTATGCAGCGGCATTCGATGAAACCGAGCTGGATTGGGTTTTCGCCACCAATGACGGCAACCTGTCCAACGCAATCGAATGGGCGATGTATCAGCTATCGCGCTACGATTTCACCACAGTCAAAGGCGACATTCTGACGGGCGTTTACGACCGCTTCCTTGACCGCGAACAGCGCAAGAAGTTCGGGGAATATTACACCCCGCCCTCAATCGCCCGCTACATTGTTGACCGGCTGGAATTGAAGCCGGACGACCGTTTCATGGACCCGGCCTGCGGGAGCGGCACGTTCCTGATCGAACGCTATCAGCAAGTTGTCGGAGAGGATGCCGATCAGGGCCTTGCTACCTACTCGGAGGTTGTCGCCGCGCTGGACCGGCTGGCAGGGAACGACCTCAACACCTTTTCCGCCGTCTTGGCGCAAATCCAAATCCTCTGGCACGTCCTCAGCTTCAAGGATGACTTGATCGTCGCCGAGGAATTCCCGGATATCGCGATCAGCGACAAGGCGAACAGCATCATTCGCCCCGGCGTGGAGTTTGCCCAGCATGGGCGCTTTGTTGAACTGGACCGCCCCGAATATGGGGGGATCGGCGGCAACCCGCCCTATGTCCGGCCTGAACGCTCCGGGGCGCTGGACGAAGCGACCACCCAATATTTCGAAAGCGATCACGACGGTTGGAAGGGCATTTCCGCCGAAGCCAATCTCTACGCTCTTTTCATCTACCGCGCTCTTGATGGCTGGTGCCGTCGCCCGAACCAGTGGGGGGAAGGGGCCGGACGGCTAGGCTTCGTGGTTCCGCTCGCCTTGTGCGGGACGAAGGAAAACGGCGAATTGCGTCGCTTGTTCGGTCCCGATGGCCGTTGGACGATCAAGGAAATTGTCGATTTGGAAGTCATCTGGCGCAACGTGTTTGACGCCGATGTTCTGCCCATTGTCCTGATTGCCGAGGCCCGCCCGCCCAGGTTGCCGCTTGACCCCAAATTTCTGGACAAGTCGGAACCGCTGCCGGATCGGAAGGCCCTTCGTCACCAAGTCCGCGCCGCTCGTTTGCAACCGTGGATTGATGCTCGTCTGGCGAAGGCCATTCCTGCCAACACTACGGCATGGCAAAGCCTGTCGGATCGAAACCGGACGCGGTGGGAACCGGATCAGGTCATCATCAAGCTGGCGGACAAAAGCTGCATTGATTTCGGCGATGGCACAAAACGCCCCACCTTCGATCTTGCTGGCATCCCCGGCTCGCGGCTCGACTATGCCGACCTTTTCACCCCGGATGGTCGCATTGTAACCCGCATCACCCCCGAACGGCGGACCATCATCAACAAGCTGCGCGCTAATCCGCAGATGTCATCGGCCTTTCAGGAATATTGGTATAAAAAATCAGGTGAAGCGCGGGGCACGGTGAGGCTCGCCGCGCCGACTATGGACAGCTTTCGGTGGGAGCATCGCGAGATGGTTTCGCGTGGGATTGTCTTTGCGGGTCGCAAGAAGGACGCGCCCAAAGGCAAGGGCCATACGATCTACAAGGCGGAAAACATCGTCTCCGGCGAAATTTTTGGCGAGCCGCAAGATCAGGGCATCGACATAGCCGCTGCACGCAATCGCTATCTGTTCGAATTCATGGATATTCTGCCTAGCCGCCTGTGGGCGGTGTCCATGATCGCTACCTGCCCGAATGCCGTTTCATTCGATCCGAAAAAAATTGCATTCACCGATACTGCAACGATTTTCGGTCCCCGTTCCGACCTCGCATCGGTCCCATTCGACCTGATGTTCGTATCCCGCATCCACCGGTATTTTTATGCGCTGAATTGCCGAATGTCGTATCTCAACATGAACCGCAGTCACGTCTATCCGACGAACTTGCGGCTGCTTCCTTGGAACGAGGCTATCGTCGGCCAGTCCAAGGCATTGGAGGCGTTGCGCGGCGATCTTGTCAGCGCCTGCGAAAACCATTTCCGCACCGAAGCCACCATGTTTGCGGCGCTTGATCAGTTGCCGCTCCGGCCATTCCGCGAAGTCGTCAAGGACGCGGTGAAAAAGACGGGCAACAAGGTCGAATGGTCCGAAAGCCTCAACAAGGGGACCGAAGCAATCGAACTTGCTCCCGGTTGCAAACCCGCCGTGGAGGGCGACGGCTGGCACCTCCAGATTTCCGAATATCTGCTCGATTGGGTCAAGGTGCCGGACGAAGCGGCTGCCCTTGGTTTGGCGACCGCTCTTTCAGCCCGTGCCGGAACGTCAAAGAACATGGTGGATCGGGCAATCCTTCTCGATTTGCCCATCCCGCCCGATGCCGAAACCCGCGACAAATTCGATGCCATCGTGAAGCAATATCGCGAGTCCGATCATGCCAGCGCGATTGATGCCGTGGTGGACAAGATCGACGCCCTCATTGGACCCGCCCTTGGCCTGAGTGCTGACCTGCCCCCCGCTGGCTCCCTCGATCTGATGTAGAGTCTGCCCCAACGAAGGAGCAGACGAATGAGAAAGAGCCGTTTTTCCGAGGAACAGATCATTGGGATGATCAAGGAGCAGGAGGCTGGGCTGCCGACTGCAGAGGTTTGCCGCAAGCACGGCCTGAGCCCGGCGACGTTTTACAAGCTGAAGGCGAAGTACGGCGGGCTTGAGGTGTCCGATGCCCGGCGGCTGCGCCAGCTTGAGGATGAGAATGGTAAGCTCAAGCGGCTCCTGGCCGAGAGTGTGCTGGACAATGCGATCCTGAAGGACCTGTTGGGAAAAGTCTGACGACGCCAGGCCAGCGACGGGACGCAGCGCTCGGCGTGATGCGGGATTACCAGGTCTCGCAGCGCCGTGCCTGTGTGCTGATCGGCGTCGACCCCAAGACGGTCCGGCGAGAACGTCCGCCAGACCATGCCGAGATCCGCGAGGAGATGCGCGAGATCGCCGGCCTGCGTCGGCGGTTCGGCTATCGCCGTGTCGGCGTCATGCTCGAACGCAAAGGGCACATCATGAATCACAAGAAGCTCTATCGGCTGTACCGGGAGGAGGGTTTATCGGTGCGTCGCAGACGAGGCCGCAAGCGCGCCCGTGGCAGCCGGACGCCAATGCCGGTCCCGCTGCGGCCGAACGACCGCTGGTCGATGGACTTCGTGGCCGACACGTTCGGCGCTTCCCGTCGGCTGCGCATCCTGGCGATCAACGATGACGCCTGCCGGGAGAACCTGTGCCTGGTTGGGGACACCAGCATCTCCGGCGTGCGGGTGGCCCGCGAGTTGGACACGCTGGTGCGCCTGTATGGCAAACCCGCTTGCATCGTCAGCGACAACGGAACCGAGTTTACCAGCAGGGCGATCCTGAAGTGGGCCAGCGAGAACCGGGTCGAGTGGCATTACATCGATCCCGGCAAGCCGCAGCAGAATGCGTTCATTGAATCGTTCAATGGGTCGCTGCGCGACGAGCTCCTGAATGAGGAACTGTTCGACAGCCTCGCGGACGCTCGGCGCAAGCTGGCTGTCTGGCGCTACGACTACAACAACGTCAGGCCGCACTCGTCGCTGGGGAACCGAACACCGGCACAAGCGCGTCGGACGTTCCTGCTAAATGGAGGCGTCACGTCCGACGCGCTTGTGCCGGTGGGACAGCACGAATATCAAACCGGTGGACTCTCGTTATGACCGCGGGACCAGCGGGGGGCAGGTCACTTGCTTTGCACGAGATACCAGACGTGACCCGGTTGGCTGTCAGCTTCGTCGTCGGAACCAACATCTAGAACAGCAAGGTCGATGCCGCCGTCTCCGGCTCCGTCGCAATAAACAAGCTCTGTTCCTGCCTCGGAAGCATCCAACCACTGAGTCACCAGCTTTTGCGCGAACCTACGTCCCAATTCCGTGGTTGACGGGTTGTCTTTGGTGACACTTTCACGCCAAGAGTCGAGAAACGCTTCGAAATCGACTGCCACGTCCGTCATTCTGCCCCCATTGAGATCAGCCCTGACCAGCGATCCGGGCAAGTCAAACTAGATGAACAGAGCATAGATGGCCGGAGCGGGACCGCAACAATCTTCGGCAATCGGAGTTAACATCCTGATCGACGCAGTTAGTCGTCAGCCCGCTTTGCCTGAGTTAAGCGCGACAATTTTTCAAAATTTTTATGTCGCGCGAGAGGCGAATTTTGAAGCCTGCGACGACGTGGCGATTTCATGCCCCCCCCCTGCCGGGGTGCCCCCCTCTCGCTGATCGTCAATTATTGACGCCCCCACCCCTTCCCATCGGGGCAGGGCTTGCCCGCAAAGAAGGCCAAAGCGAACACGCACCACCCGTTCCCCCGGTGGGGTTTATTCGACTCGCCAGTGGGGATGTGGTGGGGTGGGAATGGGGATCATGTTCTAGAAGGCTGCTAAAGCCTTCAAAAACATGGTGGGCGCGACAGGGATTGAACCTGTGACCCCACCCGTGTGAAGGGTGTGCTCTACCGCTGAGCTACGCGCCCGCCCGGCCGTGACCTGTCGGCGGCAAGCCACGCGCTTTGGAGGCTCGCGCTGAAGCTGTCAAGCCGCGGCGCGATCAGGTGGCGGGATAGGCGTCCGGCCCCATCGGCGCATCGGCGACGCGACGCGCCGTCTGCACCGGCCGAAGCCTGAGGCCGTCGCATTCCGGTTCGCCGCACGCGCAGCCCGTCACAGCATAATGCCGCGCACCGATCCGCAATCGCCCGTTGGAATAGTGGTAATTGTCGACACCCGAGGCGGCCATCCGGTTAAGGACCGCAGCACTGAGACTATCCCGCCTGAGTCGGTTCATCGCCATGCGTCCCATAGTAATGCTGCATCGCAGCAACGCAAGGATGTTGCATTGCAAAAAGGTTAACGCGGCGTGGGGGCGGCGGTTCCCCACAGGCTTGCGAGCCGATGTGCCCTCCCCCATATGCATGTCCTATGACCGAGACCTCCCGCGCTGCGCCCGTCTGGCACGGCACCACCATTCTCTCCGTCCGCAGATCGGGCCGCGTCGTCGTGGTGGGCGACGGCCAGGTCTCCATGGGACAGACCGTCATGAAGCCCAATGCCCGCAAGGTGCGCCGCCTCCACGATGGCAGCGTGATCGGCGGCTTTGCCGGGGCGACCGCTGACGCCTTTACGTTGTTCGAACGGCTGGAGGCCAAGCTGGAACGTCACTCCGGCCAGCTCATGCGTGCGGCCGTGGAGCTGGCGAAGGACTGGCGCACGGACAAGTATCTGCGCAATCTCGAGGCGATGATGATCGTGGCGGACAAGGACGTCACGCTCATCCTGACCGGCAATGGCGATGTGCTGGAACCGCTCGACGGCATCGCCGCTATCGGCTCGGGCGGCAACTTCGCGCTGTCCGCCGCCCGCGCGCTGACGGACTATGAGGCGGACGCGGAAAAGATCGCGCGCCGCGCCATGGCGATCGCGGCAGAGCTGTGCGTCTACACCAACGACCAGCTGACCCTGGAAACACTCGACAGCGCCAGCTGAACCCCGGAACCAAGATGAACAAATCCCTCACGCCCAAGGCCATCGTGGCCGCACTCGACGCGCACATCATCGGCCAGACCGAGGCCAAAAAGGCCGTCGCGGTAGCCCTCAGAAACCGCTGGCGGCGCCAGCAGCTCGGCGCGGAGCTGCGCGACGAGGTCACGCCCAAGAACATCCTGATGATCGGCCCAACCGGATGCGGCAAGACCGAGATCAGCCGCCGCCTCGCCAGGCTTGCCGATGCGCCCTTCGTCAAGGTCGAGGCGACCAAGTTCACCGAAGTCGGCTATGTCGGGCGCGACGTCGAGCAGATCGCCCGCGATCTCGTGGAAGAATCGGTGCGCCTGGAGCGGGACCGGCGGCGCGAGGCAGTGCGCGAAGCCGCGAGCGAGGCGGCAATGGATCGCCTCCTCGACGCGCTGACCGGCAAGGAAGCGAGCCAGGCCACCCGACTCTCTTTCCGCCAGCGTATCGAGAGCGATCAGATGAACGATGTCGAGGTGGAGATCGAGGTCGTCGAAACCCCCAATATGCCGATGGAACTGCCCGGCCTTGGCGGGCAGGTCGGCATGATCAACCTCTCGGACATCATGGGCAAGGCGCTCGGTGGCCCTCCGAAAAAGCGCCGCAAGCTGCGCGTCGCCGAAGCGTGGGACAAGCTTGTGGAGGAGGAGCAGGACAAGCGTCTCGATCAGGACGATGTCGCCCGCGCGGCGCTCAGGGACGCCGAGCAGAACGGCATCGTCTTCCTTGACGAGATTGATAAGATCGCGGTCAGCGACGTGCGCGGCGGCTCCGTCAGCCGCGAGGGGGTGCAGCGCGACCTGCTGCCGCTGATCGAGGGCACCACTGTCGCCACGAAATATGGTCCGCTCAAGACCGACCATGTGCTGTTCATTGCCTCCGGCGCCTTCCATGTCGCCAAGCCGTCCGACCTGCTGCCCGAGTTGCAGGGGCGCCTGCCGATCCGGGTCGAGCTCAAGGGCCTTACCGAGGCTGATTTCATCGCCATTCTGTCCGACACGCGCGCGTCGCTGCCCGAGCAATACAAGGCGCTGCTGGCCACCGAGGGCGTTACGATCGACCTGACGCCGGACGGCATCGCCGCCATCGCGCGCATCGCAGCCCAGGTGAACGAGAGCGTCGAGAACATCGGCGCGCGCCGCCTTCAGACCGTGATGGAGAAACTGCTTGAAGATGTCAGCTATGAGGCGGAGGACCGGGCTGGCACCGGCGTCACGGTGGACGCCGCCTTTGTGGAGGCGCAGCTCGCCAGCATCGCCCGCAATCAGGATCTCAGCAAATATGTGCTTTAGCGCGCTTTCGAGGCACGTGGAATCACCTGAAGACCCGGAAAAACGCGCCAAAACAAGAAACTAGAGCGCCCAATCCGACGCAAACGGAACGTTAGCGGCCAGCCTCTGTTTCGCGTTTGACGATACGGACGACAGGGCCGCCGATCCGCCCCGCTTGAGGGTGGAAACTCGCGACGATACGGCCCTGGCGTATGATCGCCTCATAGGACGCGGCTTCCTGCGGAAAGCGGAAGCGTTCCGCCCTGTAGCGGTCATATTCCGCGAAGATGGCATAATCCGACAGGCACGATGGCAAACGCTCGGGCGGCATCGTCCCGATATCGACATTGGCCCGCGTCCCGCGCGCGGCGTCGATGGTGGAATAGGCGATCTTGCCGTGGAGCATCGCCTTGGCGTCCACGCATCCGCCATCCCCCATAGGGAACCGGATCGTCCAGGGCTGCGCGGCGAGATCGAATGCGAAATGCTCGATAAGGACCGAGCTGCCTGCCGGCACATGCGCGCGCGCCCATGTGGACGCGAGCTGCCGCGTATCGTATATACGCTCGCGGGACTGGGCCAAGCTGCGAACCACGAGCGGAACGAGGAGGACAGCAAGCGTGCCCGCGACAAGGGACATCGCCGGAACAGCCGGCCAGCGGGTCTGGATCGCCTTTGCCAGGCGCACGACGGCAAGCCCGGCGCAGGCGGCGAGCGTTGGCAGGAACGGCAGTGCCCACCGCTCCCAGATAAGATTTTGTGCGCAGGTCAGCGCCAGCATCAGAATCAGCGGCGGCAGCAGAATGGCGCGCGCCTCGCGCCGGCGCGCTACAAGGACAAGACCGCCGAGTGCCAGCGCGAGGCCGCCCAGCCCGAGCGCGTCGACCAACGGTCCGCGCAGATAGTAAGCAAGATTTTCAAACGGCGAGCCACCTGTCGCGCCCACATGATGCAGCTGCGCCTCACCGTGGAGATTGCGGATCACCGTCGGATAGTCGAGCAGAAGATAGGGCGAGATCAGCAACAGAAACGCGACGCTCATGGCGCCGGTCGCAGCGAGGCGCCCGAGCGCCGACCTCCACGACATGCGTGCAGAAACGGGGGCGGCCAACAACAACGCGCCCGGCAACGCCGTCGCAACCAGCGCAAACGGCCATTTCGTTGCCGTCGCGAGCGCCAGCCACATCGCGAACAGCACATGATCCCGCCAGCGTTGATCGCGCGCGATGCGGACCGCCGCCGACAAAGCCAGCAGCATGAAGCAGCACGCCATCAGGTCGGACCGGATGACCTGCGACCAGTAGACGTTCACCGGACTGACCGCGATCAGCGCCGCAGCCACCATGCCAGCCTGCCGTCCAAACAGCGCCGATGCCAGACGATAGGTCAGCCAGACCGCCCAGACCGAAAACAGTACCATGGCGATACGTCCGGGCAGGATCACCCAGGTCGGATCGCTATAGATGGCATTCGCGAAATCGCGTGCCGAGGCCCAGAAGCCAGCCGCATGGCCCCACAGAAACACCGCCATGTCGACCAGCGCGAGCACATAGATGGTGATGGTCGCGGGATGCCCGAACCACCCCGGGTTGAGCGTGCCCTGGCTCAGCATCCGGACCGCGCCCATCTGAAACATGAGCTCGTCCGAATCATTGAGTGCGGGGAGCCCGAACCTGACCGCCAGCAACCGCAGACCGGCCGCCACCGCGAGGATGAGCAGCATCAGCCCGCCTGCGCCCCAGGCCCGGCGCGGGACGCTCGATGAAGCAGCCTGGGGTCTTTTCACGACCCGGACCGGTTCAAATCAGCGTCGCCCGCATCGAATCGTCGAACGGCACGACCTCGCCGCCCGACTGCCAGCGCGATACGAGATCGGGATTGGCGATGAACAGGCGGCCCCAGGTCACGAGGTCCAGCCAGCCCTCCGCCAGTTCCTCTTCGGCCTGCTCGACGGTCAGCGACGCGCCGCCCATGATCGTGCCCGGCCACATCGGGCGGATCAGGCGGATGGCCTTGCCCGACGTCTGGAAATAGTCGGAGTTGGCGCAGCTGATGTCAACCGTGCGCAACCCCAGCGCCCACAGCGCCGGGAACAGATGCGCAATCATCGCCTCCATGTCCGGCCATTCATAGAGCCCGCCCATGAACCGTGACGGCGACAGCCGGATCGTCAGCCGATCCGCCGGCACCGCCTTCAGCACCGCGTCGACCAGCTCCAGCGTGAAGCGGCAACGGTTCTCCACCGAACCGCCATAGGCATCCGTGCGATCATTCACCTGGCCGTCGAGAAACTGATCGGGAAGGTAGCCATTGGCGCCATGCAGTTCCACGGCGTCGAATCCGACGTCGATCGCGCGCCGCGCGGCATCGGCGTAGAGGCTGTAAACGCCCAGCATGTCGTCGGCTTCGAGCGCGCGCGGTTCACCATAGGGCTTGCCGTTCTGGCGGTTGGTGCCCCCGGCGGCGCGGCTGGTTGAGCTGACCGGCGCCTCGCCGGTATAGTCCGCATGAGAAATCCGGCCCATGTGCCAGATCTGGCAGGCGATGGCGCCGCCCTCGGCATGGACAGCTTCGACCACCGGCCGCCACGCCTCGGCATGGGCGTCGGTGGCGATATAGGGCGCGTTGTTCCAGCCGTCGCCGGACTTGTCGATGATCGTGCCCTCGGTGAGGATCAGGCCCGCGCCGCCAGCCGCACGCTTGCGGTAATATTCGACCATCGCGGGTGTGACGAAGCGGTCGTCGTCGGCAAAGCTGCGGCTCATCGCCGACATGACCGTGCGGTTGCGCAGCGGAACGAAGCCCGGCTTCTCGAAGCGTTCAAAGAGTGTCACGGTCAATACTCTCCCATCCGAAACTGGTCGAAAAATGGCTGGCGAAGATAGGCGTGCAGGGTTGAACGCCAGTCCCGCTGAAGATCCAACCGTTCTTCCCTGAGCCTCGTGCATGACAATATCGCGGCATCGGGCCGGCGGCCAAGCTCCGAACCGGATACCGCGGTCGCGCTTACCTGTTCGATCGCGAAACGATCGGACCAGCCGAGCGCCAGCACGATTTCCCGCGCGACATCGGCAAAGCTCGCCTCGCCGTGGCACGCCATCTGATAGGTGCCCGATGCGCCAGCCGTCATCAGCTCCAGCGAATTGGCGGCAAGATCGCGGGTCCATGTGGGCTGCCAGACGCGGTCGCCCACCTTGAACGTCGGCTCGCCCCTGCGCATCGCATCGAACATCACAGGCACGATCCGGCCCACGAAATTCTTGTCTGCCGCCTCGCCACCGAAAAAGCCCGCCATGCGAACCACAAGCGCATCGGGCATTGCATCGCGGATGCGCTGTTCCGCTTCATATTTGAGCTGCCCGTAAAGCGCGAGCGGGCGCGGCGTTTCGTCCTCGGGGATCGGGTTGGTCGCGCCGTCATAGACGAGGAAGGACTGCGGATAGAAAATCCGCGCGCCTGCCGCCTGTGCAAGCACCACCGCGTTTTCGGCCCCGCCGACGATGATCGCGCGCGCGCCCTCCGGGTCCTTGGCGCAGCCCTCCACATCGACCCGCGCCGCGCAATGGGCGATCCAGCCGCCGCCGAGCCAGTCCGCCTGCGCCAGCATCGCTGCGCGGTCGCGGACATCCAGCGAGCCGCGGCCCGGCGTTCGCGCCTCTATGCCAGTGGTTCTTGACGCGACATGGCCGAAATCGCGGCCGAGCATACCCTCGCCACCCGTCACCAGTAGCCGCGTCATCATAACCTTTCCTGCTGTCCCAGGCCGCGCCAGAGCACCGGACAGCCTCCGCCCGATCGCGACTGCGCCCCCGATAGCGGCCGAACCGGAAATTGCAACCGCACCCCCACCCATGGTCGGCCCTGCTTCAGATGGCGGGGAAGAGGGTTACGGCGCCCACCCGCCCGGCGCCGCGCAGCGCGCGCCCTTCAAGGGACACAACCCCGCCGGAGAGGGCTGCCCGGTCCACGAGGGACGCATCGACAGTCACCGCACGGCAATCCGCACCCTCGATGGCGATGGCGTCCGTGAAGGCGCGTGCGCGCCCGTCGATGCTGAAGGTCAGGGCAACCCGGCTGCTCGCGCGCAGCGCAATCGCGGGGCGGCCCGCATCGCGCATCGGGTTGGCGATGGCGCCCCCGAGGCGCAGCGACGCGCAGGTCGCGATTTGAACCGGCACGCCGAAGTCCGCGATCTTGATGCCCTGGCAGGTGAAGCCGCTGCTGTCGGCAAGCGACAGTCCCGCGCTGCGCCCGCCCGCATCGCTGCGCCCGATAAGCTGCCCTCCAGCGACCGACATGGCGCCATGCGCGCGTCTGACTGCGATCGCCGCGTCAGCGCCAGCCGCGACCGCCACATAGGGATCGCTGATCTCGATAAGCGCATAGGGCGAGGTATGTCTGATCTCGATGCCGCTGCGCCCGCACTGGTCGACAATGGCGTTGACGATGTGGAGATTGGCATGGCCGGAGACGGCCGCACCGCCCATCTCCCCGGCCCGGCCGTCGATCCTGATGCCCGTCTCGAGCGACGTCGCCTCGAACCGCGTGACGAAGCTGTCGGCAAAGCCGCCGTCAAGCAGCAGGCCGACCGAATCGGTCACACCCGGCGACCCGCCGACCGACACATTGCAGTCGTTGAGGAAAATCGACCCGTTTGCGCCCGCCAGTCCCACCTGGTCGAGCCCGCCAAGCCAGAAGCCGCGAAACGTGCCAGCGGAGCGACCGGGGATCGAGCGGAAGGCGATACAGTCGCGCAAGTAGCTGCGCACCACCCCGACCGCGGCAAAGCCGACCCCGCTTTCACGGCTGCTGAGACCCTCGAACTGGCAATGGAGGAGAAACCGCGCCCGCAATCCCGCCGGCTCCCGGCCCGCCCGGCTGTCAACAGGCTCGGTCCGGCCCAGCTCCATCCATCGCAGATCGACCCCCTGAAGGAAGCTGTTGACCGACCCGGGATGGCGGTCGGAGCCCACCTGCACGACGTCCGCCGTGCCGCTGCGCACCAGGATGCGGGTCCCCTCCCCCGCGCCCGCACCGCGATAGCCCGCACCCCAGACACGCAGGAACGGACGGTCGATGTGCCAGGTGTCCGCGATGTAGTAATCGGCTGCGCGCAGCATCATCGCCGGGTGCGCCGCGGCGCAGGCCCGCAACGCCGGGAGACAGTCGTAGTTGCCGTCGCCCGGCCGCGCGCCCCACCATTCGGGACAGGCGGCGATCAGCGCGGCCCGGTTGAGATCGACCCGCCCCCCGCCGACAAAGACCTGTTCGAGCGGCGCGGAAAAACTGCCGAGGACGGTGAGCACGCACCCCGCCGCCACATCGATCCGCGCACCGGGCGCCAGCGCGAGCCCCGCCTGAATCGCAAGGTCGCGGTTCACGCGCCACAGTCCGGGCGGCAGCATTGTCCCGCTCTGCGCTTCGGAAAGGCCTTGCGGCAGGCCAGCGGGCGCCGCGGCCGCCACGCCGAGGGCAGCGGTCGCAGCCCCGCCCCCTGCCAGCCAGCGCGCCAGATCGCGGCGGGACAGGTTCACCGCGCGGGCCGCAATATGCCAGGCAGCAACTGCACATCCGCGCGATAGCGCCAGCGGTTCCGCCAACCCTGAAGACGGATGTCGTTCCAGACCTGACCAATGGTGAGAAACGCCATCGCATAAGCGAGCGACAGGATGAGGGCCGGTCGCAGGAACGGGCCGATCGTTATGTAGTAGGCGAAAAATGTCGCATGGCCTGCCAGATAGCTCTCCTGAATGGTGGGCGGCACGCGGTCGAGACTGAAATCGAAAGGCATGCACAGCACATAGCTCGCCAGGATGCTCCAGCCGCGCGCAAAGCCTTTCCAGCGTTCCATGAAAATGAAGAAGATCAGGAAACATTCGGTATATCCGCCCGGCTCGGAGGCGAGCGTCGCCATCAGCAAACCGAACAGCGTGAGCCGGGACATCGGCACCACTTCGGGCCGGTACCAGGCGGCCACAGCCGCCAGCATGACGGACAGAATCGCCCCATAATGCAGCGTCATCGCAAGCGTGTAGACAAGATCGACGGCGCGCGTGCCGAACAGGGCGGTCACCACCCAGCTCTGCCCGACGATCAGCGACAAGAGCGGCTTGTAGGTTGCGGCATACCACAGATCGAGGAACGTGATCGCCTGATAGTCCCCGGACATCACAGCGATGTTCTGATAGAGCTCCATGGGCGTCCCTGCCCCGACGATCATGTAGGTGACCACATAGACCGCCACCACGGCCAGCAGCGCCCCCTCGAACCACAGCCAGCGCCGCCGCAGCAGCTGCGGAAACAGCGCCGCGATCAGATATATTTTGAAGTTGACCGCGAGCCCGACCGCCAGCCACCGCAGCCGGGCGGACTTCAGCAGGGGGCCAAAACCGAGAATGAGGCAGGTGAAGCACACCACCACGAGATTTCCGCGCTCAAGCCCGTAGAGGCTCGGCAATCCGAGGCCGAGGCCGATCGCACGCCATGGAGCCGTCCTCCGGTCGATCTTGCGGAACGACAACCACAGCAGAAGGATGTTGAGCAGAAAAACGCCGTGCAACGTGACCAGCCCCACCCAGTCGCACTCACGTATCGTGTAGCCGCTCGTCTCCTTGTAGCAGGGGCCGTAGCTGAAGATCCGCAGAAACACGAAGGACAGGGGCGGATAGAGCGTCCCCCAGGCGTCATAGGCGCCCTTCTGGTAGGCCCAGTAGGCGGTGTTGAACCAGTCCATCCAGACATCGAACGGCTCGTAGAAAAACGGCTGCGGGAAATGGTCGTACGTGCGGAAATACAGAACGCCCCGAACGATGCCGCCCAGAATCACGAGAACGAGGAACGGCTCCAGCCAGCCACTCAGCCGACCGAGGGCAGGCCGCTTCACGGCGCCTTAGCCCGCTTCACGAACACGACCTTCTTGAGCATCACGTAATTGACCAGCGAGGTCAGCACGATGGCGATGGCCCCTGCCACATAGGGCGAACTGACAAACTGCCGCGCAAGTGCTAGAAATCCCAGGCTGATGGCGTAGTTCACCGCATAGGACAGGACGAAGCGCCGTTTGGCCGGGCCGGCATCGCGAAAGACGTGGCGGCTGTAGGTCACATAATTGAACGCGACGCCAAGGATGTGCGCGACGAGCTGCGCGACATAGAGGTTGAGCCCTGCGCGCACCAGCAGCGCGTAAAGCCCGTAACCGAACGCCGCATTCAGCGCACCCGCCTGATAGTAGCGCGCCAGCTCCCACAGCCGTGCGAAAGTGAGGCGCGGTGCCATGCCCTAGGGCCGTTCCGGGAAGTTGACCCGCTCGCGTTCGATCACGAGCGGCGTCCGGCGCGTCCGGCTGGAGATCATCCGCACCTGATCGCCCAGAATCGCAAGGAACAGGAACAGGAGCGCGAACTGAAGCTCGACCCCCGCCGCCGCCAGCCAGCCGAGCGGTGCAAGGTCGAACCAGAAGGCCACCGGCACCATCAGCAGGCACAGGGCCGATGCCGCTCCGCACAGCAGCGCGATGATGAACGGCAAGCGCAGGAGCTTCTTGGGCGCGCTGGCAAGACCGGACAAGGCGAAGTCGATCAGCGTGAGGAAATTGTTGCTCGAAATGCCGCGCCGCCGTTGCGGGCGGTGATAGAGGATCGTCTCGAGGCTGAAGCCGGTTTCCACGAGCATCCCCCGAAAGAAGGGCTCCGGCTCGTTCATTGCCATGATCGTGTCGACGACCTTGCGATCATAAAGCCCGAACCCGGTGGCGTTGCGGACGATGGGATATTCGCCCAGATTGACGAGCAGGCTGTAACCCAGCTCACGCGCCCAGCTGAAAAAGCCGGAAACCTTCTCCGCATCGCGCACGCCAAGGACGATATCGACGCCCTCGCGCCAGCGCGCGATGAACGGGCCGAGCAGCTCCGGCGGGTCCTGAAAGTCCGCGCACATGCCGATGACGGCGCGTCCGCCCGCCTGATAGATGCCATGCGTGGGCGAACGCATCTGCCCGAAATTGCGGGTGTTGGCGATCAGCCTGATGCGCGGGTCGTTCGCGCAGAGCGCCCGGATCACCGCGACGGTCCGGTCCTGCGAGGCGTTGTCGATGAAGATCAGTTCGAAGGAAACGTCTGCCCTTTCCAGCTCGGCGATGACCGCCGCGGCGATGGGTCCGGCATTTTCCTCTTCATTGTAGCAGGGAATGACGACCGAGATGTCGGGGACGTCGATGGCCACCGGCTGCGCCGGGGCGAAGGTGGCAGCCGTCACGATCCACCGTCCGGCGCGATGGCACTGCCCTCCCGCGCCGCGATCGCCTCAAGCCGCGCCGCGCTGAGTGGCGGGCGGAGCCGATAGAATTCGATGGCGATGGCAAGGAGCAACAGCAGCCCGCAGAGGCTGGCCGGGACCAGATTGATCTGGCGCTCGGTGTCGATATAGGGGTCCTCAAGGATGCGCAGATTCGCCGCCGAGGTCAGATCCTCGACCGATGTGCCCTCCAGATAGCGGCGATAGTTATAATAGAGCGTCCGCGACAGCAGCAGTTCGCGTTCAAGCCGCTGGGCTTCGGTCGACTCCCGCACCACCCTGCCTATCGAGCTGGTCTCGTCGGGATTGAGCGCCTGAAACTGCTGCAACTGCTGCTTGAGCGCGTCGATCTGCGAGAGTATCTGGCGCACGGAAATATTGTCGTCCGTTGCAAACTGCCGGGCGGCGGTGAGTTCGACTTCCTTCGCCTTGATGGCCGCCTGCAGCACTGGGATGCGCTCGCCGATGGCGCCGATGGCGTATGCCGGGTCGGAATAGCGGGTCTTGAGGCGGAACTCGTTATATTTGGCCTGCGAGCGCGCCAGTCGCTCATTGGCGTCGTCGACAAGTTTAAGCAGAATTTCCCGCTTGTAGGCGGTCTGGCGGACCGCAATCTCGGCCAGCTGCTCGCGCAGGGTGACGAGAAACGCCTTGACCAGATCGCTTGCGAGCGCCGCATCGCTGTTGAGGCACTCGATCTGCACGATCCCGCCGCGCAGCGACCTGATCTCGACGTTGCGCTCAAGCCAGCGGCTCGCCGCAATCTCGTTCGCGAACCCCATGCGTTTGACGAGGTTCAGGCGCTTGATCACGACCGCCCGGCTGTAGGTGCTGCGACCGACCTTCAGGCTGACCTCGACCGCCGCCTGGCTGCCGAACACGGTATTGAGCGCGCCGAGCTGTCCAAGCGCGCCGCTGAGCCCAAGGCTGGACGGATCGGTCGGGGTCAGGGTCGCGGCGGCGAGGTAGCGTTGCGGAAAGAGGGCGAGGACGAGACAGATCGCAATCAGCCCGGCCAATATGGCGCGCTGGATCATGCGGCCGCGCTGCCCGCGCCCCGCCAGTGTCCCGATGATGGAGGCACGGGGCGTCAATTGGTCACCGCGATGAAGGCAGCGGTGCTGAGGCCCAGCTGGAACAGAATGGTCGTCAGTTCGCGGATCTTGGTCCAGATGCTATTCGACTGGGCCTTGACCGGCACGAAGATGACATCGCCGGGCAGCGCCTTCGCCGATAGGGCGCCGTCGCGCTTGGACAAAACCGCGCCGTTGGCACGAACGACAAAGATGTCGCCACGATCGCCGGACCGCAGCGCACCGCCTGCCAGTTCGAGATATTCCCGGACGGTTTTGGCGCGGCCCGGCTCCACCAGGAAGGAGGCAGGCCGATACACGGCGCCGAACACGCCAACGGTGGTGGGTCGGGGCGGGACCACGATGCGATCATTGTTCTCGAGGACGAAATGGCCGGGCAGAGTTGTCGTGCCCGGCGCGAGGTCGAGCACCATCCGTCCGTCCGGCTCGGTCTGGCGCAGCTTTTCGAGGACCGCCTGTGCCGCGGCGATCTGCGCATTGCGCTCGCCTGCGTTGCTGTTGAAACTCGATGTCAGCGGGGCAGCGGCCAGCGACACCTCGAGCTGCCTAACCGCCTCGTCAAAACTGACGCGCTGCTGCCGGCGCACGGAAACCCGCTCGAACCGCGTGCCAAAGACAAAAGCCTGGGCGGTGAGCCCACCCGCCCGCTCGATGGCGCTGCTGAGCGGCGCATTGGCCGGAAGATAATAGTTGCCGGGACGCTCGACCTCGCCCTCGATGCGCACCAGCACCGACTGGCGGGCCATCGGCCGGATCAGCGACCCCTCGGACAGGATCTGCACGATGTCGCCAGCCGAGGCGGGCAGCCTGGCGGCCGCCGCCCGGTCGATTTCGCGCACGCCGCTGCTATCGAAATCGGCCATGCGATACAGCATCACCCGGGTCCCGTCAGCCAGGCTGTTCGGACCGCCTGCGAAGCGCAGCAGGTCCTCCAGTGTTTCGCCGGGCTTGACCTCGAAGATCGCGGGCGCGTTAACGCTGCCGGAGATCGCCACCTCCCCGCCTACGGGCAGGATTTCTATGACGTCCTGATTCTGGAGGATGGCATCGTCCGCTTTCCGGCCTCTCAGGATGAAGTCATAAAGATCGAGGGTGCGGATCACCTCGTTGTTGCGCACCAGCCTGATGGAACGGAAACTGCCGCCCGACGACGGTCCACCCGCCGCCAGCACGGCGTTGATCATCGTCGACAGGCTGTTGACGGAATAGGCGCCGGGATGATTGGCAAAGCCGGTCACATAGACGCGAATGCCCCGCAGATGGCGGATGGCGACGTTGACCGTATAGCCCCGATACTGAGTGCCAATCGTGGCCGAGATCACGGTCTTGAGGTCGCCATAGCGCACCCCTGCCAGCCGAACCGGACCGACCCGCGGCAGGAAGATGCGGCCATCTGTGTCGATCTGCTTCTCGACGCTGCCCTCGATCGACCCGGCCATCGAGATGGCAACCACGTCGCCGACATTCAGGACATAGTCCGGCGGCACCGTCGCGGTGGCGGGCACGGCATAGTCGCGATTGCTCGGCAGCAGAAGATCGGCGCCGAAGCGTGGCAGGGCCTCGCCCGTAGCCTGAAGCACGAACCGCTCGAACTCGTTGGGCGGCGCCGGCTTTTTGACCCGGGCTTCACCCGCCGCGTTCCTCTCCTGACCCAGATCAATGCGGTCCGCGTTCCCGACCTGCACGGGTTGAATGCGATAATCTGGCACCGCCTGCCCGGCGTTGGCGGGTGCCTGCTTCTCGTCCTCGCCGTCATTGGTCGAGGAACTGCGGCCATTGCCATCGAGCGGCGATCCCGATGGCGTAGAACGATTGGTGTCGGGCAGCAGCTGCGCCTGGACGGGTGACAGGGCCATCTGGCCAAGGACGAGGATCGCGACCACGGCGCGAAAATGCGCGGAAGCGCCGCGCCGTGCGGTTTGCGGGCTACGGTTCAAATCTACAGCAAACATGTCAAAGCCGTCCCACTACCGCACCCGCCGTCTCGAACGGCAGGCATTACCCGATGCCCGGAGCGCCCGCAAGGCGCTCGAAAGAGAAGAAAATCCTTCACAAACTACAAATCCTGAGTAGTAACGATGGATCTCATATAATCGGCCGTCTCGATTATTTGCGTCGTCAGGTCGACCTCGTCGATCTGATAGCGATCGAGCAAGTCATTGTAGCTATCCGCATCTCCAAAATAGGCGTCGGGTCTTAGCTCGTCTATCGCGGCCCGGTCCACGCCGGGACTGCCAAGACACTGCGCCACCATCGCCGCGATATCGCCAAGCTCGAGAGGAACGCCGCCGCTGTCGAACTGCAACACCCCCTCGCCTCCGTCCGCGAGTGCGGCCAGGACCAGCGAGAGCAGCTCCCGGATCGCGACATTGGCGCGCACGACCGGACGGGGCGCCCTGACCGCAATTCGCCGCCCGGCCAGCGCGTCCAGAATGAAGCTCGCCATCGCGTAAGCGCCATGCTTGTTGATATAGGGTCCGGTGAGATTGTATATCCGGCAGATCGCCGCAAGCCGCCCATCCGCCGAGCGCGCCCAGTCACCAAAAACCTCTTCGTCCGCACGCTTCAGCTCGCCATACAGTCGCATGGCCGGGCTGGCATGAGGATCGTCGACACGCGCCGCCGCGCCGGACGAGGCCAGAAACAGCGCCTCCACCCCAATCCGGTCCAGCGACGCGAGAACCCTGTCGCGAATGGCGGCATTGGCTGACCGATACTCGGCCTCCGCCATGGTTTCCGCCCGGTCTTTCGTCAAAAAGGCATAGTGCAGCAGGAGGGAGGGGCGCCGTTCGAGCGCGGCCATCTGCGCCAGTGGATATTGCTGCACCGCCCGGCCATCCCGCAGGGACAGGCGACGCTCGCTCGATCCGAAACAGACCACCCTGTCTGCGAAGGCGCTGCCCAGCGCATCGGCAAGCAGCTCGAGCGTCGCAAGGCCGAGCCAGCCACCGGCACCCGCCAGAATGATCCGACGGTTTCCTGCGTTGATCTGCGCCGCGACGCTGGTCTGGAGTCGCCCGATCACGCCGTCAAGCCGCGTCGCGTCGTCCGAGATAGTCAATCATCGACGCGGTCATCGTGGCAAAGCAGTCGAAGGCTTTCAGCACGCCTGACGTCGGTTCGACTTCGGCATAGCCGTATCGCATGAACACGAATGGCATCCGGGCCTCGGTCGCGACAGCATGATCGAGCTCGCTGTCGCCGATGAACAGGCACTCGGATGCGCTCGCGCCGAGAGCGGTCAGCGTTGCGTCCAAGAGATCGGGCGCAGGCTTGGGACGAAAGCCGGGGCCACCGCCCACGACTGCAGCAAAATGACGCTCGATACCGGTGTCGGCCAACACGCGCTCACATAGCGGCTGCGGCTTGTTGGAACAGATCGAAAGGGTGAGCCCATTGCGCCTGAACGTGGCGAGGCCGTCGGCCACGCCAGGGAAAAGCGAACTGACCGGCGTGCGTGCGCGGGCGTAGCGCGCACGAAAGTCCATCAGCTCCTCGACCGGATCGCCGCACGCGCTGCCGAGCAGGGCCGCCACCATCTCCGCACCGCCACGGCTCATATAGGCGCGGGCAGCGTCCGGGTCGATCCTGACGTCGCTCCCGCGTTGCTCGAGCATCGCCGTGAGGATCGCGACGCACAGGGCGTTGCTGTCCACGAGCGTCCCATCGAGATCGAAAATCACGTGCCGGATCATGCGATGATCCCGCAGGGGGCCATCGCCTCGGCCAGTTCCTCGCGCGACAGGAAGGGCGAGAGATCTTCAAGCGGTGAAGACACCATCGAGCCGTCCTCGAGCCGTCGTGACGAGAGTTTGGGCGAAAACTGCTGATGCTTGTCGATCTTTACCACGCACAGATGCGGACCCGGCCCGCTGATCGCGGCCCGTGCCGCCGCCGGCAGGTCTGCGTCCTGCGCGACCTCCGAGGCGGCGATGCCGAACCCGCCAGCCAGCCGGACGAAGTCCGGGAAGGTCAGGCCGCTGTCCGGCCCGCATCCGACGATATTGTCCGGGAAATGATTTTGCTGCGCTTGCCGGATGGAATGATAGCCGTCATTGTCGAGCACGAAGATCTTGATCGGGAGCCCCAGGCCGGCAATGGTCTGCAATTCCTGAAGGTTCATCATGATGCTGCCATCACCGGCGAGGCAGATGATCCGCTTCGCGCCGGACGCATGATAAGCGCCGATCGCGGCGGGCAGATCATAGCCCATCGAAGCGCAGCCCGAATTGGTGTAGAGGCGCTGCCCCGGCTTGATCTCCGCCGCCTGAAACACCGTGACGCAGGCGGTGCCGTCGCCGCACACGATGATCTCGTCCTCGGCGAGTTCGTCGAAGAGCAGCTTTGCGAACACATAGGGATTGATCGAGTCGGTCTGCGACCAGTATTCCGGCAGCACAACCGGATAGCGTGCCGCCCGCTCGCGGCTGTGGGCGAGGAAAGCGGCGCGTTGCGCGCGATTATCCGTCGCGGGCGGCGCCGCCCGCCTGGCGGCAGCGAAAAAGTCGCGCAGGTCTGCATGGACCGGGCGGTGCAGCGACAATGTCGGCTTGCGCAGCTCGGCGCTGTCGATATCGACCATGGCGACCCTGCCGTTGCGCGCGAAGGACTGCCAGTTGTAGCTGATCTGCCGGATGTTGAGCCGCGACCCGAGCACGAGCACATAGTCCGCTGTCTGGACAGCGAAATTCCCGCCCCGGTCGCCAACGGAGCCGGGCCTGCCGACATAGAGCGGATGACTGTTGGGCAGCGTGTCATGCGCATTCCAGCCAGTGACGACCGGGACGCCGTGCCGCTCGACAAAGTCAAGGAAAGACGAAAGTTGCCCGGACAGGCGAATGCCCGCGCCAGCCAGCACCAGAGGGCGCTCCGCCGCGAGCAGTTCGCCCAGAAGGGCAGCGACTTCGGCGTCGAGCGCCGCGCCGGTCAGGCATCCCAGTTCGGCCGCAGTGTTGGGGGCCTCGCCATCATTGTCCGCATCGAGGGCCGGGTCGAAACCGACCAGCGTCTCGGGATCGACCGGGGCCGCCTGCACGTCGATCGGCACGTCGATCCACACCGGACCGGGCCGTCCGCGACGGCACAGGTAAAGAGCCTTTTCGACGATGCGGCGGGCATCCGCCGGATCGTTCAGGACCACGGCATATTTGGTGACCGGCCGCACCATCGACACGATGTCGACTTCCTGATCGCCCAGCTGTCGCAACGGCATGGGGAAGTTGGGCGCGCATGTTTCCCGCTTCACCTGGCCCGAAACGACGACCATCGGAATGGAGTCCACATAGGCGCCATAGACGCCGTTCAGGGCATTGACGCCGCCCGGCCCGGTGGTGACGTTTACAGCAGCCGGGCGACCCAGCAGCCGTCCGTAGCTTTCCGCCGCGATGGCGGCCGCCTGCTCGTGATGGTTGAAGTGGTTGCGCAGCCCCGCCGCCCGACCGAATGCGTCATTGAGATACATCGCGCCGCCGCCGGTCAGCATGAACATGTCGCTCACGCCATGTTCGACCAGCAGCCGCGCGATCAGGTCGGCAACGCGGATTTTCGCCATGACGGTCAGACTGGCTCGGTCACTTGCGCGCGCTGGCGCTCTTCCATCATGGCGATGCGCTTCTCGTCCTCGATCGAGATGCTGGCATAATAATCGCGCTTGTTCTTCAGCCAGAGCAGCTCAAACCGGATCGCAAGATCCATGGCCGCCGCGACCCGATCGGTATCGAGAATTGCCGCGTCGAAGATCACCTTGCGGGTTTCGAAGCGGTCAAGGCGGATGGCGCGGACCCGGCGCAGCAGGTCGATGGACGCCGGGCTGACCCCGCCGCCGACAACGAGGGGCAGGTCATGCGTCGCACACAGGGCGGCGACCGGCTGCAGATAGCCGAACATCTCGTCGCTGTTCACGAAATCGCGCGTATGGCCGAGCGAACCGGCGAAATCGACCCGCCCGAAGACCATGCCGACGCGGCCCCTGGCGGCGATCTGCGCCATCTCCTCGACATGGCCGAAGGTCGTGACCGTTTCGACGTTGAACAGGAAACCGATATCGTCGCGCTCGTCCGCCGGGATCACCTTGTCCTTCGCGTCGATATATTTCTGGAGCGCGTAGGGCGTCTCGACCATGGGAGCGATCATATAGTCCACCCCGTACTGGCGGCACTCGATGATATCGCGGATCGCCTCGCATCCGCCGATTTTCAGGCCCACGCGCAACTCCGCCCGGCGAGCGACCTCGAGAAGGCGCAACAGTTCGTCAACGCGCGTGCCTTCGGCCTCGAACTCGGCCTTCACTGCATCAAAGCCGTATTCCGCACGCCCCTGTTTCAGGATGGCCAGCATCTCTTTTTCGTATCGGTTCATAGCTTACTCCAAAAACGCGCTTGTCGTTCAGCGTGCCGCGTTCGACTTCAAAAACTCGCCGATCATATCCAGGCTGTATGCGATGTGCGATTCCGTCAGACCCGGATACAGCCCGACCCAGAACGTATTTTCCGTGACCAGGTCGGCGTTGGTCAGCTCGCCTACCACCCGGTAGTTGCGGTGCGCCATATAGGGCTGACGCAGCAGATTTCCGCCGAACAGCAGCCGGGTGCCGATTTTCCGTTCGTTGAGGAACTGGACCAAGGCTTCCCGGTTAACGCCGGATTCCGGCCGGATTGTGATCGGAAAGCCGAACCAGCTCGGCACGCTGCGGGGTGTCGCCTCGGGCAGGATGAAGACATCCTCGAACGGTCGCAGCCCCTCGGTCAGCAGGGCGAAGTTCCGGGCGCGCGCGGCGATGAACCCGTCCAGATGGTCCAGCTGGGCGAGGCCGACAGCCGCCTGCATGTCCGTGATCTTGAGGTTATAGCCAGCATGGCCATAGGTATATTTATGGTCGTAACCGTGCGGCAGCGTGCCGAGCTTGCGCCCGAAACGTTTGCCGCAGGTATTGTCCATACCCGGCGCGCACCAGCAGTCCCGACCCCAGTCGCGCATGGACTCGATCACGCGCCTGAGGCGCGGCTTGTCGGTGAAGACCGCCCCGCCCTCGCCCATGGTGATATGATGCGCGGGGTAAAAGCTCAACGTGCCGACATGGCCGAACGTGCCGACGCCGCGCCCGTCATACGTCGCGCCGAGCGCATCGCAGCAGTCCTCGACCACCCACAGATTATGCTTTTCCGCGACCCGCATCACCTCGCCGAGGTCGAAGGGATTGCCGAGCGTGTGCGCAATCATGATGGCGCGGGTCCGGTCGGAGACCGCCGCCTCGATCATCTCCGGCTTGATGTTGTAGGTCGGGATGTCGACATCGACGAACACCGGCACCAGGCCATATTGCAGCGAGGGGTTGACTGTCGTGGGGAAGCCCGTGGCGACGGTGATCACCTCGTCACCCGCCTTCAGGGCGTCACCGCGAAAATAGTGCGACGTCAGCGTCGATAGCGCAAGGAGATTGGCTGACGAACCCGAATTGGTCGTAAGGCAATGCGCAACGCCGAGACGCTTGGCTAGCCGCTCCTCGAAGGCAGTGTTGAAACGCCCCGTGGTCAGCCAGAAGTCCAGCGCCGAATCGACCAGATTGCGCATGTCCGGCTCGCCATAGACCTTACCGGAAACAGGCACGGCACTTTCGCCAGCCACGAAGGGCTTGGCACTGTGAAAGCGCCGCGCATATTCGCCGGTGAGGTCAAGGATGAGCGCACGCAGCTCCGCCTCGTCGCGGCCTTCCGATCGGGCAGCCAGCTCGGACCTAAATGCGTCGGTCATGCAACATTCCTTGTAACCATATTGTTGGGCAAAACCGAACGAAACCTGAACCGTTCGAGTTGCTGAAGCGTTACCGCGCGCGCGTCAGCGCCCGAGTCGACTGCCTTGTGCCATTCGACAATCCAGGACAGCGCCTCGGCGAGGCCAAGCTGCGGCCGCCAGCCCAGTTCGCTGCGCGCCTTGGAACAGTCCAGCTTCAGGGTTGCCGCTTCATGCGGCTGCGCGCCGGCGGCAAGACGCCAGCCACCCGAACCCCAGGCGTCGATCAACCGGTCGACGATCCAGGAGACGGGCCGCGCATCGTCATCGGAAGGACCGAAATTCCAGGCTGCGGCCATCTTTCTGTCGCCCTGTGCGAGGCGCTCGGCAATCGCCAGATAGCCGGTCAGAGGCTCCAGCACATGCTGCCAGGGCCGGATCGCGGCAGGTGCACGGATGACCGCCTCCTCGCCCGCGAGCATCGCTCGGACCAGATCGGGGATCAGCCGGTCGACCGCCCAGTCACCGCCGCCGATCACGTTGCCGGCGCGCACCGAAGCAACGCCGCAACCTTCGCCAAAATAGGACCGGCGGTAAGCTGCGATAGCCAGTTCCGCCGCGCCCTTGCTGCTGCTGTAGGGATCGAACCCCCCCATCGGGTCCGTCTCGCGATAGGGCCAGACCCACTCGCAATTCTCATAGCATTTGTCGGTTGTCACGCACAGCGCGGCCCGGACCGAAGGGAGCCGGCGACAGGCGTCGAGCACATGGACCGTGCCCATGACATTGGTGGCATAGGTTTCGACAGGCACATCATAGGACAGCCGCACCAGTGGCTGGGCTGCGAGATGAAGCACGATTTCCGGATCGCACGCGATCATCGCGGCCTCGAGCGCCGCGAGGTCGCGGATGTCGCCCTCCCGATGCTCCAGCAACTCGTCGATGCGGGCCTGCCTGAACAGGCTCACAGGCTCAGCCGGAAGCGAAAACCCCGTTACCTTCGCGCCCATCTGCGCGAGCCATAAAGAGAGCCAGCTTCCCTTGAACCCGGTATGCCCGGTCAGGAATACGCGCCGTTCGCGCCAGAAGCCGTCGCTTACCAGAGCTTCCACGGAGCCCCTCGCTGCCACAGTTGCTCAAGGTGCTGCTTGTCGCGCAGCGTATCCATGGCCTGCCAGAAGCCATCATGCCGGAACGCGACGAGATCCCCGTCAGCGGCCAGGCGCTCCAGCGGCCCCTGCTCCCACACCGTCTCCGGCCCGTCGATCAGGTCGATGACACTGGGATCGGCGACAAAGAAACCGCCGTTGATGAGCCCGCCATCGCCCGCTGGCTTCTCGCGGAAACTTCGGACAGACCGGCCATCATCCGAGAACTCAAGCGCGCCAAACCGTCCCGGCGGCGCAACGGCGGTGATCGTTGCCTTGCGCCCATGCGCCTTGTGAAAAGCCAGCTGCGCCCGAATGTCGACGGTGGCCACGCCATCGCCATAGGTGAAGCAGAACGGCTCACCCGCCTTCAGATACCGCCGCACTGCCTTCAGCCGCCCGCCGGTCATGGCATCGGCGCCCGTCTCCACCAGGGTGACGCGCCAGGGCTCCGCCCAGTTCTCGTGCACCTCCATACTGTTCCTGGTGAGGTCGATCGTCACGTCGGCCGTATGCAGGAAATAGTTGGCGAAGTATTCCTTGATGAGATACCCTTTATAGCCGAGGCAGATGATAAAATCATTCACCCCATGGGCCGAGTAAATCTTCATTATATGCCAAATGATCGGCATACCGCCGATTTCGATCATCGGTTTTGGCTTTACCGACGTTTCTTCACCAAGCCTGGTGCCAAGGCCGCCTGCCAAAATAACGCAAGAAGTCAACGATTGGTCCCTCTAGGCATACTTGAACAGCTCAGACCGAGCGGCAGCGACGACCCTGAGAATTTTTCGCCTAAGAGCACCAATCAATAGCAAAGTCCACCCCCCAAATCCGGCTGACATCGGGCTGGATCAGGGGTGGTTTAGTCGAGCCGAAAGTGCGACCCGTGAAAGACAAAGGCAATTGACGCGGGAACGCCCCACAGTTAGTCGATGGGTTCGCAACGCGCAATGTTCGGCAAAATCCTTTTCGAAGCGTCATGATTTGCCGACGCCCGCGGGTGTAGCTCAATGGCAGAGCAGAAGCTTCCCAAGCTTACGACGGGGGTTCGATTCCCCTCACCCGCTCCACGCTCGCGTCGGTTTTCAGGTCTGCCCCCTCTCCCGCATCGGCCACCTGCGTTACGTCCCCAGATACCAGCGCGCCTCGCCCTCCAGCCCGAGGGCGGTCAGCCGGTCGGTCATGTAGGCGCCGGTGTCGATCCCGATGCGATTGGGCTGCTCATCGGGATAATCCGTTATGGAGTGGCCGTGGATCACAATGGAACCATGGTCGGCATCGCTCCTCAGAAACGGCTCACGGATCCAGCGCAGTTCGCTAGGCTCCTGCGCATCGAGCGCAACGCCCGGCCGGATACCCGCATGGACGAAAAGATAGTCGCCGATGGTGACATGGTCGGGCAGGCCGTAAATATAGTCGCGATGCGCCTCCGGCACCGCTTCCAGCAGCGCCTCAAGCAGCGCCTCCTCCCCGTCGCGCGTGCCGATCATCGGGTCGACGCCATAGCTTTCGATCGTCTGCCAGCCCCCGATCGACAGGAAGAACCGCATCGCGCCCGGCTCGCCGCGCAGCGCCATGGCAAACACCTCCTCATGATTGCCCATGAGGCAGGTGAAGCAGTTGAACTCGTGCGACAGGCGCAGCGCCATGTCGACCACGCCGCGCGAATCGGGTCCGCGATCGACCAGATCGCCGAGCATGACGATATGCAGATGGTCGATATGCCCGCGCCGCTCGCAATCGGCGATGATCCGCTCATACAGGCGCTTCAGGAGATCGAGGCGGCCATGCACGTCGCCGATCGCGTAAACCCGCCGGTCAGCCCCGACCGAGGCCGGGCGGGCGGGTTCGGACGGCGCGCTGTCCAGCGGCGCGTCGTCGCGTTTGCGGCGGAACAGGTTGAGCATGGCCGCATTATCCCGCGCGGCACCCCCCTTGGCAATGGCCCTTAACCCTGGCGGCCCGAAAGTCCGGGCACCCCGCGACTACAGACGCGGCAGGGTCACGCCCCGTTGCCCCATATATTTGCCGGCGCGGTCGGCATAGCTGGTCTCGCACGGCTCGTTGCCCTTCAGGAACAGGAACTGGCACGCGCCCTCATTGGCGTAGATGCGCGCGGGCAGCGGCGTGGTGTTGGAGAACTCGAGCGTGACATGCCCTTCCCAGCCCGGCTCCAGCGGCGTGACGTTCACGATGATGCCGCACCGGGCATAGGTGGACTTGCCGAGACAGATGACGAGCACATCCCGAGGGATGCGGAAATACTCCACGGTATGCGCCAGCGCGAAGCTGTTGGGGGGTATGATGCACACGTCCGTCCGGCGATCGACAAAGCTGTTCGACTGGAAGTCCTTTGGATCGACGATGGCGCTATCGACATTGGTGAAGATCTTGAACTCGTCGGCGACGCGCGCGTCATAGCCGTAGGAGGACAGGCCGTAGCTGATGCAGCCGTCGCGCCGCTGGCTCTCCACAAAGGGTTCGATCATGCCGGTGCTCAGCGCCTGCTCGCGGATCCAGCGGTCGGACATGATGCTCATCGAAGATCGTTTCCCTGGGCAAGGCTGGCGGCGCCGAAGCTGTGCGGCAGCAGTTCGGCGAGGCTGTAGCGCAGCAGCGCGCCGTCCGCCACAGGTGCGCAATAGATGACGAGCGCGCGGCCCGCGATGGCTTCAGCCTCCGCGAGCATCTGGCGGCAGCGGCCGCAGGGGGTCACGATGGCGCCGGACGGCGCAGCGATATGGTCGCCCACCACCGCGATGGCGACGGCGCGCGCGAGCAGCCCTTGAGCGGACGCGCTGGCGATCACCACCGCCTCTGCGCAGAGCGAAAGCCCGTAGCTCGCATTCTCCAAGTTCGCGCCGGTAACGATCCCGCCATCCTCGATCGCCAGCGCGGCGCCGACATGAAAACCGCTATAGGGCGCATAGGCATTGGCCCGTGCACGCCGCGCGGCTTCAACCAGTGCCGCCAGATCGACGGTCACGGCCGCGCCACTGTCCAGGCGACCGGCCCGTCGATCCCGGTCACCCGCCGCCACGGGTTCGCTGTCCACAGCACCCAGTCGCGCGCGGCATAGCGCGGCTGGAGATACAGCCGGTCGAGCCAGAGCGTGCGGTTGATCCCGGCGCTGATATGATAGGCTGTTTCGAACTCGGTACTTATACGCAATATCGCCGCCTTGCCGCTGTGCGCCTCGATGGCATTGAGGAGCACGTTCAGCTCCGACAGCACGAGGTCGCGGCCGGGCCGGGCCGTGCAGCCGGGCGAGAACTCAAGCGCCACGACGGGCGGCAGCGCGGCCCCGTCGCGCGGCACCGTGGCGAGGAACAGGCGTGCCTGATCGGTCGCCAGCCGGCACAGGCTATAGATGTGGACGGCCCCCCGGCGCAGGCCAGCCTGGCCCGCCTCCGCCCAGCCGATTGCGAAGGCGGGATCGCGCACGTCGCTCCCCGTCGTGGCGAGCAGCCATGCGAAATCCACATGCGCGCCCGCCAGCCGCGCCCAGTCGACCGGGCCATTGTCGGCGCTGAGCGCGACGCCCTGCACCGGATAGTCGGCGCGCGCGGGCGCCCAACGGGCGGCCAACCCGAACGCCAGCGCCGTCGCCCCGCCACCAAGCACCGCCAGCAGAATCAGCAGCCGCAGGGGCGTCACGCGTATGCGTCGGCGCTTTCGCCCATGGCCCCCGGCAAGGGTCGCACTGGCCCGGCTCACGATGCTCAACCCTTGATATGGAGGACGCAGATGAGCGTGAACAGCCGCCGCGCGGTATCGAAATCCACCTCGATCTTGCCCTCAAGGGCGGTCCGCAGCAGCTCCGCCGCATCGTTGTGGATGCCGCGCCGCGCCATGTCGACCGTTTCGATCTCGTGCGGGGTGGACTGGCGGATCGCCTGGAAATAGCTGTCGCAAATGGCGAAATAGTCGCGGATCGGGCGGCGGAACCGGCCAAGGCCGAGGATCACCGCCTCCAGCGGCTCGTCATTCTCGCGCTTGATCTCGATCGCCAGCCGGCCCTCCTCGACCCGGAGGAATACCTTATAGGGTCCGGCATAGCCGTCGGCATGGACACGCTGCGGCGCGAAGTGATTGTCTTCCAATATGTCGAAGATGGCGATTCGCCGCTCCTGCTCGACATCGGCGTTGCGATACAGGATCGTCTGCTCGTCGAGCGCGATGTCGATGATGCGGGGATCGGCCATGGTGGCGTAGGTTCGTATCGCCGCACGGCGCCAAGAACAAGTGCGTCGAGCGGCGCGGCACTTTTCCACAGCCCGCCCACAGCGCATGCCCAGAGTTGCTCTCTTGCGTCCGGCTGGCGAGAGGAGGATGAGGGGGCATGGCATCCCTCCCCACCCTTGTTCCGCAAAACGACCAGGCTGGCGCCGAACCCGTGCGCCTGCCCCACAATGTCGAGGCGGAGGCGGCGCTGCTCGGCGCGATCCTGCTCGACAACCGCATTGCCGAAGATGTGCAGCAGCGGCTGAAGCCCGAGCATTTTCACGAGCCCCTGCACGGACGCATCTATCAGACGGTCCTCAACCTCCTCAATCGTGACATGGTCGCCAACGCCGTCACCCTCAAACCCCTGTTCGAGGCGGACGAGACGATCCGGGCGGCGGGCGGCGCGGGCCCCTATCTCGCGCAAATCACCGGCAACAGCAGCGCGATCATCGGCGCACGCGACTTCGCGCGACAGGTCTATGACCTGGCCCTGCTGCGCGAGCTGATCTCGGTCGGCCGCAACATGGTCGAGCGCGCCGTCGACACGAGCGAGAGCATCGACCCCCAGGGCCAGATCGAGGAAGCCGAGATCGCGCTCTACAAAGTATCCGAAGGCGAAGGCGAGACGGGAAGCGTCAAGAGCTTCCTTGCCGCCTCGACCGAGGCGGTGAAGATCGCCGAGCGGGCGCTGAATTCCGGCGGCCATCTCTCAGGCATCACCACGGGCCTCACCGGCCTCAACGACAAGATCGGCGGCCTCCACAACAGCGACCTCATCATCCTCGCCGGGCGACCCGGCATGGGCAAGACATCGCTCGCGACCAACATCGCCTTCAACGCCGCCTCGCGCTGGGTGCGGGACAAGGCCGAGGGTATCCCCGACGACCGCAACATGGGCGCGCGCACCGCATTCTTCAGCCTCGAAATGTCGTCCGACCAGCTTGCGACCCGCATCCTGGCGGAACAGTCGGAGATCAGCTCCGAGAATCTGCGCATGGGACGGATCAGCCGGGCGGAATTCCAGAACCTCAGCCGCGCCGCGCGCGATCTTCAGGAATTGCCGCTGTTCATCGACGACACGCCGGGTCTCACCATCGCCGCGCTTCGCACGCGGGCGCGTCGCCTCAAGCGGCGCAGCGACATCGGGCTCGTCGTGGTCGACTATCTCCAGCTCCTCCAGGGCACCAGCAAGGCGGGCGACAACCGCGTGCAGGAAATTTCCGAAATCTCGCGCGGCCTGAAGACGCTTGCCAAGGAGCTGCATGTTCCGGTCATCGCCCTCTCGCAGCTCAGCCGTGCGGTCGAAAGCCGCGAGAACAAGCGGCCGCTGCTGTCGGACCTGCGCGAATCGGGCTCTATCGAGCAGGACGCGGACATGGTCTGGTTCGTGTTCCGCGAGGACTATTACGAGCGCAACAACGAGCCCGACATCGAAAATGCCGCCGCCTATCAGGCGTGGAAGGACAAGATGGAGCGCATCACCGGCCGCGCGGAGCTCATCGTCGCCAAGCAGCGCCACGGCGCCACCGGCGTTGTTCCGCTCTTCTTCGATGCCCGCATCACCAAGTTCACCGACCTCGCCGATGACGGCTATCGGTCGGCAAGCTACGAGTAGCTTGCCGCCGCCGCGCCTGCGCGCGCCATCGCCTCTGCCACGATCGCCATGGAGCGCCGGCGCGCGCCGGGATCGAAGATCTGACTGGCAAGGATGATCTCGTCCGCCTGGGTCCGGGCGATCAGCTCGGCAAGCTGCCGCTCCACCTGATCGGAGGTGCCGATGAGCGAGACCCGCATGACATCGTCGAGCATCGCCCGAAGCTGCGGGTGCAGCGTCTCGTAATAGCCCGCAACCGGCGGCTTGACCTTGCCCGGCGTGCCCGTGCGGAGCGCAACGAAACCCTGCTGCCAGCTTGACGCGATCAGGCGTGCGTCCCGCTCGGTGTCGGCCGCGAACGCGCTCGCCGCCACCATCACATGCGGCCTCTCCAGCACGGCGGAGGGGCGAAACTGCGCGCGATAGACCGCCAGCGCCTCGTCCAGCAAAGCGGGCGCGAAGTGCGAGGCGAAGGCATAGGGCAGGCCCAGCGCCGCCGCGAGCTGCGCCCCATAGGTGCTGGAGCCCAAAATCCACATCTCGATCGCCGCCCCCGCCCCCGGCACGGCGCGCACGCGCAGCTGCGGATCGCCCGCAAACCAGGCCTGAAGCTCCAGCACGTCGTTCGGGAAACGGTCGACATCGCCGCCCAGCGTGCGGCGCAGATAATGAGCCACGATCTGCTCCGAGCCCGGCGCTCTGCCCAGCCCCAGGTCGACCCGCCCCGGATAAAGCGCATCGAGCGTGCCGAACTGCTCCGCGATGGCGAGCGGGGCATGATTGGGCAGCATGATCCCGCCAGCGCCGATGCGGATGCGGCGCGTGGCCG
>CAZGVX010000018.1:36816-38535 GCA_964529225.1 uncultured Sphingobium sp. | reverse complement strand
CTCGATCCCGGCCTCGGCACGACAGGCTGGGGCGTGATCGCGGCGGAGGGCAACCGCCTCTCGCATATCGCCAACGGCCGCATCCGCACCGACAGCGCGGCCCCGCTCGCCGAGCGTCTCCTCAGCCTCGACCGCGACCTCACCGATCTCATCCTTGCGCACCGCCCCGATGGCGCGGCGGTGGAGGAGGTGTTCGTAAACGCCAATCCGCAATCCACGCTGAAGCTGGGGCAGGCGCGTGGCGTCGTGCTGCTGGGCGCGGCGCGGGCGGGCGTGGCGGTGGGCGAATATGCCGCGCGGCTCGTCAAGAAATCGGTTGTGGGCGTTGGTAATGCCTCCAAGGAGCAGGTGCATGCGATGGTCGCCCGGCTGCTGCCCGGCACGGCGATCGACGGCCCGGATGCCGCCGACGCGCTCGCCGTCGCCATCACCCACGCGCATCATCTGGCGAGCGCGCGGGTCCTACGCGGCGCCAAAGCGCCGTCAGGTTGAAGCGGCGCTACTCCGCCCGCTCGATCCGGATATGGGGGGCAAGTTCAATCAACGCCTCGACCCAGTGCTCGTGCGGCCAGGGGACGACGTCCGCATCGAAATGGGGGAGGCGCGCGCCATTGCAATCGTAAAGCGAGATGGTGGAACTATCGCTGTCGCTCGCCAGCCTGACAACGGCGACCCGATCCAGCGCGATGCAGCCACCCACCCCGCCCGTCGCCTGTCCTGCCTTTCGCGATCGTCCCTGCCACCAGTGCAGGGTTCCCGTGGCGGCGTCATAGCGGCAACCGCGGCTGACATTGGCGAGGAGCGCGCCCGCCCCCATGAGCATCGCGCCGAGCCCTACAACCGCCGCGACGGGCACCAGCCAGGGGGCGCACTCGCCATCTTCGGAACAGTTGTCGCGCGGGTCGACGGTCCAGCCAGCCACCGAAAAAGCAATTCCCACCGCCAGCATCAGCCAGAAGCGCAGATTGCGCCGGGCACGACGCTCGAAATCGAGTTTGCCGGGAGGCTGCATCATCGCCCGCCAACATAGCGACCGTGGCTTGCGTAATATTTACAAGGGGGAGAAACGGATGGAAACAGGCGCGGAGCCCCACTAAGCCGGATACATGATCGCGCATCTCAAGGGCCTGCTCGTCTCCACCGCGCTCGACAGCGCCGTCATCGACGTTGCGGGCGTCGGCTATCTGGTCGGCATGTCGGGCCGCAGCCTCTCGGCACTGGGCGCGCCGGGCGAGGCGGTCACGGTGCATACCGAAATGCTGGTGGGCGAGGAGTTCATCCGCCTCGTCGGTTTCGCAAGCGAAGCGGAGCGCGACTGGTTCCGCCTGCTCACCGGCGTGCAGGGCGTGGGCGCGCGGGTGGCGCTGGCGATCCTGTCCGCGCTCGACCCGGCCGAGCTGCACCGCGCCATCGCCGCGCAGGACAAGGCGATGGTCGCGCGCGCCAATGGCGTGGGGCCGAAGCTCGCCGAACGGATCGTGCGCGAACTCAAGGACAAGGTCGGCACCATCCCCACCGGCGATGTGGTGATCGGCGCGGCGCTCCGGCCGGAGCCGGGGCGCGTCGCGGGCGATCCGCTTACCGCCGATGCGCTGGCCGCGCTCACCGGGCTTGGCTTCCGCCCGGGCGAGGCGAGCACCGCCGTCTCGGCGGCACAGGCGGAACTGGGCGAGAGCGCAACCCTTGATGCGCTCGTTCGGCTGGCGCTCAGAAAGGCGG